>DASQAV010000084.1:0-9512 GCA_035635575.1 Candidatus Dormiibacterota bacterium
AGCGGATCTGGCCGAAGTAGGCACAGGATGGTCCCCGGATCCCCCCTCCCGTCCTTAGACCTTGGGCTCGTCCTTGCGGCGGCGGGTGCCCTTCATGAGCGCTCCGCCGATGATCGCCGCGGAGAATCCCACCACCGCGACTTTCCAGGCGCCCGGGCTGTGGAGGGTGATCGCCCAGACACCGAGAGCGCCGAACAGGATCCCGCAAACGAGAAGCACGAGCCCGAGGAGCACCAGGATGAACTGGCCGACAGAGGTCATGGCCGGCACAGTAACGGGACGCACTCCGACGCACAAGCGTGAAACCTCAGGGCCACGGCAATCGCTCCAGCTTCTCCACGCGGAGGGAGCACACGCCAAAGTCCTCCTCCACGCGCCCGGTGAGAAGGAAGGGCCGGTTGGTCGCGAGCAGATGGCAGAACCGCTCGTAGGCGTCGGCGAAGAAGGTCGCGTCGTAGATCGCGGTCGTGTCCTCGAAGCCGATGAATTCCATCAGGCGCTCGTTCTTGTCGTGGACGAGCTTCGACGTCACGTGCCAGCCCAGGATCGAGATGCGCTCCCCGACGTGACGATCCAGATCCTTCGCGGCGATCGCGCCGCGGCCCCGGAGCGCGCGCTCGTACGGCGCGAGCGGATGGACGCTCCAGAGAAACCCCAGTGTCTCCACCTCGTGGCGAAGCATCGTGTCCTTGTCGTAGGCGTCCGCGTGTGGAACCGCGAGCGGCTGCGGCGCGAAGAGATCCAGCGTTCCCGTCGCTCGGACGGCGCCCGCCTCCAGATAGAGACTCCATAGGAGCTCCGCCCGCGTGCGTCCCCGCGCGATGGAGTCGCACGCCCCTGCCTTCACGAGAAGCTCGGCGTCCGAGAAGTGGAGCGCCACGCGGCGCGTCAGGTCCTCGAAGGAGGCGAACGGGCCCGCGCGCTCCCGCTCCCGGAGGACCGCGGCGATCGCTTCCGCGTGGAGCCCCTTGATCTGCATGAGCCCGATTCGCATCTCCCGCTCCCGTCCCGCGTACTCACGCGCGCTCTGGTTCACGTCCGGTGGAAGGACACGGAGGCCCATCCGCCGTGCCTCGGAGACGTACGCGAACGTGTCGTAGTACCCGCCCTGGTTCGTGATGACTGCCGCCATGAACTCGGCCGGGTAGTGCGCGCGGAGCCACCCCGAGCGAAAGGACACGAGCGCGTAGGACGCGCTGTGCGGCTTGCAGAAGGAGTATCCGGCGAAGGAGAGGATCATGTGCCAGACCTTGTCGATGACCTCGCGGTCGACGCCGCGCGCGGAGGCTCCGGCGTAGAAGTCCCCCATGTACTCCCGGAGTGGCTTCACGGGCCGCTTCTGCCCCAGCGCTTTCCGCATCCCCTCGGCCTCCGCCAGCGAGAGCCCGGCCAGCTCCATCGAGACCTTGGTGATGTCCTCCTGGTAGCACATGATTCCGTACGTCTCGTCCAGCGTGTGCCGGAGCGCGGGATGAAGCGGGTCGTAGGCGCCGCCGCGCAGCCGCCGCACGTACTCCTGGATGTAGGAGTTCGCGGCGGGACGGATCATCGAAGAGTGGATCACCAGATGATCGAAGTCCCCCTTCCCCGCCTTGCGCTGGAGCTGGCGCATCGAGGAGGACTCGGCGTAGAAGACACCGATCGTGTCCCCGGCCGCCATCAGGCGCTGCGTCGCGGGATCGTCGATCGGGTTCCAGCTACGCTCGTCGATCTCGAGTCCCGCGTTCCGCTCCACCGCCTGGAGCGCATCGCGGATCACCGCGAGCGATCGGTTCCCCAGAAGATCCATCTTCACGAGACCGAACTCCTCGACCTGGTCCTTCTCCCACTGCACGATCGGCACCCCCTTCGGCGCGATCTCCACGGGCACGTGGTCGGCCAGCTCCCCCGGCACGATCACGATTCCGCCGCTGTGCACGGCGAGGTGCCGCGGGTGTCCGTCCAGCGCCTCGGCCTGTGCCAGGATCTCCGGCCAGGGCGGCTCGAAATCCACGTCGCGGAAGCGGGCGCGCCCCGACATGCCGTCGATGGGATCCTCCACGCCCCAGTGACCTTGCAATCGTCTCGTGACGTTCATGATCTCGGCTTCGGGCAGCCCGTACACTTTCGCGATCTCGTGGATCGCGGCCTTCGCGCGAAATCCGACGTGGTTCGCCACCATGGCGGCGCGCACCGGCGCCCCGTTCTCCGCCAGCACGTCGAGCTGGATCTGGTCGCGCTCGTCCCACGCAAAATCCACGTCGATGTCGGGAGGATCCTTGCGGATCGGCGAGAGAAAGCGCTCGAAGAAGAGGTTGTGCCGCACGGGATCCACGTGGGTGATGCCCAGAAGATAGGCCACGATGCTCGCCGCCCCCGACCCACGGCCGCAGATCCTCGGCGTGCGCGAGGTGATCGCCTCCACGATCAGGAAATAGTCCGCGAATCCCTTGTCGCGGATGATCGCGAGCTCGCGGTCGAGGCGCGAGAGGACCTCGGGGCTGGGATCGCGGCCGTAGCGGTGCAGGATCCCCGCCTCGCACCGGGCGCGAAGGATCTCGAAGGCTTCCCCGCGCTCGAGCGGATAGGACGGGAACACGGTCTTCCCCATGGGCCAGTCCGCCTCGCATTCCCGGGCGAGGCGCGCCGCGTTCTCCAGCGCCTCGGGCGCGTGCGGGAAGCGCCCCTCCATCTCGCTCGCGCTCAGAAACGACCGCTCCGGCTCGGCGAGGTCCGCACGCGGGACGCGGTCGAGGGTCGTGTTCCTGGCGATGGCGCGCAGCGTGTGGTGGAGCCTGTGGTGCGCCCGATCCACGAAGTGCACGTCGTTCGTCGCCACGCACGCGAGCTCCTGCTTGCGGGCCCAGTGAAGGAGCGGACGATCGTCTCGCCCGGGGACCAGCTCCGCGTAGACCGGAAGCGCGTCCCGGAGCGCCGAGAGCAGGGGGCGCTGCTCGCTCAGGAGCACGAGTGAAGATGCGTGCTCGCGGACGGCGTGCTCCAGGGAGAAGTTGGGATCGAGGTGACGCGCGGTGAGGACGTGGCAGAGTGAGCGGTAGCCGTCGCGCCCGCGCGCGAGCAGCACGGCGCGCGCGGGGCCTTCCCCGGGTGCCGCGCCACGGCCCGAGGCCGCCGATTCCAGAACCTCCGCCCCCGCGATGGGCTTGAGCCCCCACTCGTCGCAGATCTGCCGGTAGAAGACGAAGCCATAGAGCGCGTTTGTGTCAGTCAGCGCGAAGCGATCCATGCCGCGCTGGCGCGCCGCCTCCGCCAGAGCCTCGAGGCGCTCCGTTCCCCGCATCAGGGAGTAGTGGCTATGGACGTGCAGGTGCGCGAACGGTGAGGCCATGCAGGATCCAGGTGGCGGGAACGAGCGCCTCCGCGCCGAAGCGCGCCCGCGCGCGGTCGAGGGTGGATTCGAGCGAGCTCGGTTCTTCCGCCGCGCCCCACAAGGTCAGCTGCGTCGGCTCGGAAGTGACGCCCCACGCCGAGACGCGGATGCGGCGCACGCGCACGCGCCGCTTCACCGCTCGCTCGAGGAGCTCGCACACCGCCCGCGCGATTCCCGCTCCCCCGCGCAGGGGCTCGTCGAACGCCCGCGTGGCACGCCCTTCGCGCCCGTCGGCGTACGCGACCTCGAGCGTGAGCCCGCGCGCGCCCTCTCCCCGGGCACGGAGCCCCGTCGTAAGCTCGGCCCCGAGCCTCGCCCCGTGCGCCGCGAGCACGCGCGAGTCGTTCGTCTCCTGCGCGAGGGTCTCCTCGGCCACCGCGCGCGGCGTGCGCTCGGGCGGACGCACCGGCGTCGGATCGACGCCGCGCGCCTGGCTCCAGAGGAGCGCCCCTTCCTTCCCCAGAGCCCGCGCGAGCTGCTGGGTCGAAAGCGCCTGAACCTCGCGCACGAACCGAACGTTGAGGAGATCGAGCCGCTCGGCGACATCTGAGGCTCGGGCGGCGGGAAGGAAGCCCACCTGGAGCGGCGCGAGAAAGGCCGCCTCGCTTCCCGAAGAGACCTCGAGCAGATCGCCGTCGGGCGCCACGACCTGGGACGCGACGCGGCTCACGAGCTTGTTCGCTGCGACGCCGAGGGTCGGATGAAGCCGGAACGAAGCCTCCACGTCGCGTCCCGCGCGCGCCGCGCGGTCGCGCGTCTCAGGATGGCTGCGCGCCACTCCGGTGAGATCGAGGAAGAAGCGGCCGCTCCCCGACCCCGTTCCGGGAGCGCCCCCGGGCTCCACGACGGGCGCGAAGGGAGCGAGGCGCTCGAAGATCGATTCCCCGATCCCCCCGTAGAACTCGCGATCGAGCGGAAGGGCGATCAGGTCATGGCAGAGGCGTCGCGCGTGCACGAGCGGCGTGCCCGGCGTGATGCCCGCTTCCCGCGCCTCCCGCGAAGTCAGGATCACGCGCGGCCGCGCGGAGGCTCCCGGGATCAGCGCAAGCGGACGGTCTCTCAGCTTGGGGCACCGGAGCCGCTCTGCCTGGATGGGAAAGGAGTCGATCGCGAGATGGAGGATGGTGCGTTCCATGAAGGGGCATCCCGTGTCGGATCAGGAGTATTGGCGCAGGAGTCCGATGAGGGTCCCCCGGATCTCGACTGAGGCGGCGGGGACGTCCAGGGGAGGAAGTGCCTGGTTCGCGGGGTGCAGCTCCACGCGCGGCCCGCGCCGGAAGAGGCGCTTCAGCGTGGCCTCGCCGTCGATCACCGCGACCACGGTCTGTCCGTTCTCCGCCTGGGACGCGCGCCGCACCACGATGAGGTCGCCGTCATGGATTCCATCCTCGACCATGGAGTCGCCCTGGACCCGGAGCGCGTAGCGTTCGCCGGGGCCGAGCATCGACTCCGGCACCTCGACGGGCTCGGGATTCTCGATCGCCTCGATGGGCCTTCCCGCCGCGATGAGCCCCAGGAGCGGGAGCGTCGCGGGTGCGCGATCAACGGCCCTGACTTCGCGCGTCGAGCGTGATCGCATGGCGCGAGCCGTGGGGACCAGGCTTCGCTTGGCGTTCAGGGGAGCGGGAGCCAAAGCTCCGCGTCGGCGCAGCTGCGTCACGAGCTTGGCGACCGCGTTCAGCGACCGCAGCCCGAGGTGGCGGCGCAGCTCCTCGTAGGAGGGAGCGAAGCCGCGCCTCTCGATGAAGCCGGTGATGAATTGATACGCCGCGTGCTGACGCGGCGTGAGCATGAGCATGGTCGAGACCCTCACGATCCCGGCGCGCGCCGAGATCTCATAGCGGGGGCGGGGGTTCCGGGACGGCGGCATGGCGCCCTGTAGCAACCGTCCGGACCCCCCGGTTCGCCTGGCGGTGCGTTGCGGCGCCCTGCGAACGTGCCGATATCATAGGTGAACGAAAGGTGAAAGTCCAGCCCTTATTTTCAGCGCCAACTCCTTGCATGCGATACGATGCCGACATGGAACCGACCTCCTTCACGCACTATCGATCGCTGAAATCGCCCGTCCGGGAGGTATGGCCCTGCCTCGCCGAGCCCGAGCGCCTCGCGGGCTGGATGGGCGAGGGTGAGATCGACCTCGCCTGGAACGGCGCGCTCCGGCTCAAACTCTGGAACGGCGACGCGATCCACGGACGCGTGCTCGCGTCGGTCCCCACCGCGAGGCTCGAGCTCGCGTGGAAGCCTTTCGACTTCGATCCAGAGAGCCACGTGGTGTGGCGGCTGAGCGGCGACGGCCCAGGATCGCGGCTCACGGTCACGCACGACGGGCTTCGGAGCCGCGAGGAGCGCGACCACGCGAGGCTCTTCTGGCGCGATTCGCTGGACGCGCTGGCCCAGTACGCCGACCGGAAGACTCCTGCCGCCGAGTGGGGCGGCACGCACCCCGTGACGATCCGCGCCCTGCTGCCGCGGACGGCGGCGGAGCTCTGGCCGCTCTTCTCGTCGGCGTCCGGGCTCACGAAATGGGTGGCCAACGTGGAGCAGTTCGATCCGCAGCAGGGAAGCGCGTTCCGGTTCCACTCGCGCTATCGCGGGCAGGACGTGGTGGAGCAGGGCGTGGTGCAGGAGGTCGTTCCGGAGTCGAAGCTGAAGCTCAGCTGGGAATGGGTGGGAGAAGGCTGGGGCGCCCCGACGGAGCTTCTCTTCGCGCTCGAGCCGGATCCAGCGGGAGCGTCGCTACTCATCTCTCATTCGGGTTTCGAGCGCATCGAGGGGCCCGGCGGTCTCGCGGCGCGCCGCAATTACGCGAGCGCCTGGGCGGAGGTGCTCTCGGATCTCAGGGCGCTGGTGGCCCCGGCAGTCGCCCGCTAGACCCGCAGAACGATCTTCCCCACGTTCCGCCGCTTCTCCAGCAATTGATGCGCGGCTCCGGCTTCCGCGAGGGGCATGACGCGCCCCGGCTCCGGATGAATCTCCCCGGAGGCGGTGAGCCGCAGAAGCTCCTCCATGATCCGGCGCGCACCTGCCTGATCGCGCATGAGCGGCGCCAGGTTGATTCCAAAAATCCCGCGGCTTCCCCGCAAGAGACTGAACGGGTGGATTCGCGGGGTCGTGAAGAAGAGCCGGATGGCACCCAGGAGCCCGCCGCCGCACATCCGCGCGACGCCGAGGCTCACGAGCCGTCCGCCCGGCCGGAGCGCGCGCAGCCCCTCCCCGATCGAGCGGCCTCCGACGGAGTCGATGACGATGTCGAATCCCCCGTCCTTGCCGTAGAGAGCCTTCGCCACCCGGTCGACATGGGCGCGCCGTGAATCCACGACGTGCTTGATGCCTTCCGCCTGGAGCCGTTCGCGCTTGAAGTGCGAGCTTGCGGCACCCACGACCTCGAGCCCCGCACGGCGCGCGAGATCCACGACCGCAAGCCCCACGCCTCCCGCGGCCGCCTGCAGAAAGACGCGCATGCCGGGCTCGACGGGACCGGTGCGATAGAGCGCGACATAGGCGGTGCCGTAATTGAGCGGAAGCACGACCGCGCTCTGGGCGCCCAGGGAATCCGGGATGGGATGCACGTTCGCCGCCGGCGCCGCGATCTTCTCGGCGTAGCCCCCCGACTTGTGAAAGGCCAGCACGCGCTGCCCGACCTCGAGCCCGTTCACGCCTTCGCCGAGCGCGAGCACTTCCCCGCTCGATTCGAACCCAGGGATGAAGGGGCGATGGGGCGCGTCGGGATAGAGACCCTGGCGCGCCAGCACGTCCGCGAAATTCACTCCCGCCGCTTTGATCGAGAGCAGAACTTCGCCGGGGCGCGCGATCGGGTCCGGGACCTCCTCGATACGGAGATTCTTCGGAGGGCCGGCACGGCGAAGGAGGACGGCGCGCATGGTCGAGTCGCGCACGTCAGGAGCGCGAGGAGCGCGCCGCGCTGTCCACGCCGGCCCGTTTGGCTTGCACACCGCGTAGCTTCGCGACGAGCGCCTCGACCCGCGCGCGGATCTCGTCGCGGATCCCCCGGACCTCCTCGGGGGATTTCTTCGACGGATCCTCCAGCTCCCAGTCCTCGACCTTGCGGCCGGGATAGTCGCAAACGGCGGGGTCGTCGCATCCCATGGAGATCACACGATCGGCCCGGTCGAGCATCGCCCGGTCGACGCGTCGCGGGACGCGGCCGGAGAGATCGATCCCGACCTCTTTCATCGCGTCGATCACCGTGGGATGCACCCGGTCGGCGGGTGCGGAACCGCCCGAGAGCGCTTCGTGCTCGGGCGCCAGGCGCTTGAAGAACGCCTCCGCCATCTGGCTGCGGCCGGCGTTCTGGCGACAAAGGAAGAGGACGGTCATGGGGTCACTATACCAGCTTGCGGGCCTTGTCGAAGACGGCGCGCCACATCGCCTGCGTGAGCTTCCCCGTGCTCGTGTTCTGCTGGCTGGGATGATACGAGGAGAGGAGGAATCCTCCTTCGGGCAGCGGGACCGATCGGGCGTGCCCGAACTCCGGGCGCGGCTTCACGTCGGCGAATCCCAGCTCCCGCCGCGCCTTCCAGAACGCGTCGAACGCGATCTTCCCCAGCGCAAGACGCACACGCACGCTCGTGAGCGCGGCCATCTCGCGAATCAGGTATTCGCGGCAGTGGTTCAGCTCCTCAAGCGTCGGCTTGTTGTCCGGAGGCGCGCAGCGCGCGGCGGCTGTGACGTAGACACCCTGGAGCGTCAGACCATCATCCCGTCGCAGCGACAATGGCGAGCTGGCCCAACCCTGACGGTGAAGCTCGCCGTAGAGCCACTCCCCCGACCGGTCTCCCGTGAACATCCGTCCGGTCCGGTTCGATCCGTGGGCTCCCGGCGCCAGGCCGATGATGAGGAGCCAGGCGTCGGGGTCGCCAAACCCGGGGACGGGGCGGGCCCAGTACGTCTCCCCGCGGTGCGCCTTCTTTCCGACCCGCGCGATCTCGGCGCTGTAGGCTCGAAGGCGCGGGCAGCGCTCGCACGCGATCACGTCGGTGGCGATCGTCTCGATCTCCGAGGTCGCGGGCGTGCCCCGCCGGTGTATCATGCTGGGTCTCTTCGCGCTCATCGCACACACATCCAGGGAGGCCTTGTGTCCCGGCATCGAAACCTTGCGGCCCCCGCGCTCCTCGCGGCGCTCCTGATCCTTGCAGCCTCCGCGGCGCACGCCGAGCTGACGCCCGGAACTCCGGCTCCCGATTTCGCCGGAAAGAAGGTCTGGATCAACTCCACGCCGCTCTCACTCCAGAAGGAGCTCCGGAACAAGGTCGTCCTCGTGGACTTCTGGGAATACACCTGCATCAACTGCATTCGCACCCTTCCCGCGCTCAAGCGGATCTACACGCGATACAAGCCCTACGGGTTCGAGATCATAGGCGTTCACGCGCCCGAATTCGATTTCGCGTACAAGCCGGACAACGTAGGCCTAGGCACCAAGCGCCAGCGCATTCCATGGCCCGTCGTCGTGGACAGCGACTTCTCGATCTGGCGCGCCTACGACAGCAACTCCTGGCCGAACAAGTTCCTCATCGGCTCGAATGGCATCATCTCACGGCAGCACGGCGGTGAGGGTGCGTACGGAGAGCTGGAGCGCCAGATCCGCGAGGAGATCAAGAAGGCGAATCCCAAGGCGACCTTTCCGGCTTCCTGGACCATCGCGCCCGACGATGACGATTTCAGCCCTACCCATTGCGGCGCCATGTCCGAGGAGACTTACGTGGGCACGACGCGCGGATCGCGCTGGGGCGGCGAGATCGCGAACCGGGAGGGGTTCCAGCCCGGCAAGGTCGTGAATTACGTGAGCATGCCCCGGCAGGTGAAGCGCGGGTTCTCGGCGCACGGCGACTGGAAGGACAATCCCGACGATTTCGAGCACGCGCGGAGCGCCCCCGCACCCCAGGACTACATTGGAATTCGCTACGTCGGGAGCGAGGTCTACGTGGTGATGAATCTCAAGAAGGGCGCGGCCGCCCGCGTCTATGTGACGCGGGATCGGAAACCCGTGCCCGCGGCGCGCCGCGGCGTCGACGTACAGGCGGACGCGCGCGGCGGCACCTACATCGACGTTCGCGAAGGACGAATGTACTATGCGATCCAGGGTGAGGACTCGGCCCCGCACGAGCTGCGGCTCTCTCCCACC
>DASQAV010000085.1:0-20256 GCA_035635575.1 Candidatus Dormiibacterota bacterium
GGCGCCTAGCTCCGCGACGGGACGGCCGGCGCCCATCGTGAGCGAGAGGTCGCGTCGGCCGAGATTCCCTTCTTCTTCCAGGCGGCCGCTCCAGCGCTCGGCCTCCTCGCGGCTCAGATTGAGACCAAGAAAACCGCCCCACCGCCCGGCAAGCGCCCGGCTCAGGGACGCGCTCGCGTTGTAGAGGTTCCCCGGCCGATAACCGTGCGAGTTCTCGTAGAGGGAGAACCGCGCCTGGCCCGCTAGCTGGATCTGGGCGTGGCCTATGGGGCGTCCGACCCCGGCGTACAGGATGGGAATCCACGTGCCCGTGCCGAACTGGATGTGCTCATGGGGAAGCCCGAGGCGCCCGAGCTCGAACGGATTGGGCTCGGTCCCGCCCAGGGGAACCGAGACTCCGGCGCGTGCGCCGTAGCTCCACGAGCCGGCGGCGCTGCCGAAATGCGCGAATACGCGCGGATCGCTGATTCCCGTGAGCGTCTCGTTCCGATGATGGTAGTCCGGAACCGGAGGAATGAACGGCCGGCGGGCCAGGTCTTCGTAGCGGATCCGCCCCCTCACCAGCCTGAGTGGAAGGACCACCTCGAGGCCGAGATTCTGGCTCAACCCACGTGCAGCCGTGAAGTCGACCTGGGTGAAGAGCAGCCGCTGCACGTGCCAGTAGGAAACCGGACCGTTGTCCGATTCGATGTGCTCGATGTGGAGATTCATCCCCTGCGCTTCTGCGGAGAATCTCCACGTCGCGGGATCGGGAGGAAGCAGCTGGGACCTGCCGACCGGCAGGTTTGGATTCGTTCAGCCCGCTCAGCCGCTCGCCGGTGTTGGCGAGAATCCCAGAGCGAGGGTAAGGAGCGCGGCGGCGGCGATCCGATTCATCGCGCCGCGAGGGCCGCCGCAATCCGGTCGAGATTGGCTCCCATGATGTCGGTGCGCTTGCCCTTGGGATCGAAGACGACGACGTACGGCAATCCCCGGATCCGCGGCCCGATGTCCTTCACCAGGGGAGCGTTGAAATCCACGAGGTTGAGCTTTCGAACGGCGATGTCGGACCGCGTCGCCATGATCTGGCGCAGCTTCTTGTCGACCAGGTGACAGGGTCCGCACCAGTCGGCGTAGACGTCGAACACGGTGTACTTGCCGGGAACGAGGTGCTTCTTCAGAGAGCCGATGGATTCCCCTTTCTTGGAGAGGAGAACCACGTCGGCATCCTTGGAGTAGTTTTCGGGGGCTACCATGGTCGCCATGTCGGCGTTGGACGAGCAGCGGGCCCGCGCCCGCTTGATCGCGTCGAGCACGACCTGGTCGGGCAATCCGTTCGCGCTGGTCACCGCCAGCTGCAGCTTTGTCTTGTCGAAGGTGAATTTCTTGATCCCCTTCACCTTCTTGACCTCGGCCTGGAGATCGCTCTCACAGAAGGTGCCCTCCTCGGGTCGCACCGGAAAGACCTGGGTCTTGTCGGCGAAGGCAGGCGAGGCCAGGGCGATGACCGCAGCCAATGTAAGTAAATAGGAGCGCTTCACAGTTCCTCCTCGAGCCGTTCGACAGCCGACTCACGGGCGAAGTCTAACATACGCTATAGAGGGGTCTGGTCATTCCTGAAGGTGCGTGGGGCCAAGGAATGAACCCCACGCACCTCTGCCCACTCCGCCAGCCTACGCTGCCGGTTTGAAGCTATCGATCTCTACTGCCATAAGGCCGGCCCGAGTGTACACGTGTCCCGTGACCGCGACGTTCTTTCCGGCCATCTTCTTGAGCTTGTTGAAGGCGTCCGGATTGTCGTGGTTCATGGTGACGAGGTAGAGCTGACCCTTCTGCGTGAGCACACCCATAGGCATGCCTTGGTCGATGCACATGGTCGCGCACTCCGCGTGGCTCTGGCCCTTGCTCGAGTGCCCCAGGTAACAACCCGTGTCCACCACCTCGCCGGTCACTACGGTCGCGGGATGCTTCGATGGCTGGTCGGCCTGCGCAGAGATTGACAGCACGATTACAGTGGCCATGACGAGACCCATGATTCCCTTTTTCATTTTCATTCTCCTGTAGGCGCAGGATATGCGCTCAAAGTGGTTTGATCCGAGAATAGGAACGGCACGGCCGTACAGTCGATCCGAACACAAGTTCGAATCCTTCCGCTCGAGGCTAGCTACGGAGAATTAGGCTCGAAGGACCGTAAAGAGGGGCGGTGGAACGGGTGGACCGAGGGCCATCGCGGACAGCACCGGCTGGCGCGAGGCGTTTTCCAGCGGCGACCGATGATCTGCTCGGTAGAGCACATGGAAGACGACAGAAGAGGGTGATACGGGCTCAGGCTCTACGTTGGTCTGCACCCCTGCCTGCAGGCGCTGGCAAGGGAGTGTCTGGGAGTCGGCCGATTTCGGTGCTGCCTTGTGGCTCATCCCCGCATCTGCCGGACATGGATCACGCCCTGCGGCGCTCACACCGGGCGTCATGTTCGAGCAGATGGAGGCGCAGGCTGGTGCGAACCATACCGCGAACGTCACCGCTCCCATGGCTATCCAGGACACGGCACTACGCGTGCGTCGAGCATTCCTGAGGGCATGAGCCGATAGTGCGTTCATCTGCCTATTTAGACACCTCGGACTCGAAGTTGGTTCCGTCGGTGGCATGGATGGCGCCCGATTCACCTTGAGTTCCCTATGAGGGCGCCTTTTTCGCCGTGGCCTAGCGAGTTCCGGGTAAGTATCCTCATTCGCTATGCCGATCCCTTGAGAGCCATGAACCAGAGCTCGAAACCGGTCGCCATTCTCGGCGCCGGAAATATCGGGACCGCGATCGCCGATGGAATGGTCCAGGAAGAGCGCTTCCAGCCCTCCGAGGTCCTGCTCACCCGGCGCAAGGTCGACCTTCTCGCGCCCTTTGCGAAGCGAGGATTCGGAGTTCTGAGCGACAACACGCAGGCCGTTCGCCTCGCCCACGTCGTGATCGTTGCGGTCGAGCCGCAGCAGATTGACGGCCTTCTCGCGGAGATCGGTACTCACCTACAGGCGGACAAGCACACGGTAGTGTCGGTAGCCTCCGGCGTCGCGATCGCCGACATCAAGAGGCACGTCCCTGTGGGGGTCGCCGTGGTGCGCGCGATGCCGAATACAGCGGTCGCCATCCGCGAGTCGATGACGTGCCTTGCGTCCGAGCACGCCGATCGCGAGGCCATCCGCGTGGTGCAGCCGATCTTCGACGCCCTCGGTCGCACGCTTGTGCTGGATGAGGAGCAGATGATCGCGGCCACTGCCCTCGGTGCCTGCGGGATCGCGTTCTTCCTTCGGGCGATCCGTGCCGCATCTCAGGGCGGCATCGAGATCGGGCTTCACACCAACGAGGCGCTGCTCATCGCCGCCCAGACGGCACGGGGCGCCGCATCGCTCCTACTCACGAGGAAGTACCACCCGGAGGACGAGATCGATCGCGTGACCACTCCGCGAGGGTGCACCATCGCCGGCCTGAACCGGATGGAGCACGAGGGATTCTCATCGGCGCTCATTCGCGGGATTGTCACGTCCGCAGAGAAAGCCGGTCGACTCTACAAGAAGGAGTGACTCACTTTTTGCCGTAGGTCTCCGCGCCGAGGAAGTGGATCGAGACGTAGGGTTCGTTGCCCACCACCCAGCTGTCGTGACCCGGCGGCACGTGAAAGAGATCGCCCGGCTCGAGCACGCGGTATTCGCCGCCGTCCTTCATCTGGACGGCGGCCTTCCCTTTCAGCACCAGGCCCACGTGCTCCACCTCGCAGTAGCGCGCGCCGGTGTCGCGGCCGACATGCTCGGACCATTTCCATCCCGGCTCGTAGGCGGCCCGGCCGATCGTGAGGCCCCCTACCTTCGCCAGGTCGAACGTGCCCTTGAGGAATTTGCGAGCTTCATCCGGCTTCTCGAACCGCTTCGTCTCGATCTTCACGCCGATCCTCCCCTTGAATCGTGTCCCTTCCCTGGCGCATCGTAAGCGGATATGAAACCCGTCGCCGGGCTTCACCACGTCACCGCGATCGCGGGTCCCGCCCAGGAGAACCTCGACTTCTACGCGGGGATCCTGGGAATGTCTCTGGTCAAGAAGAGCGTCAACCAGGATGACCCCGGAACGTACCACCTCTTCTACGCCGACGCCGAGGGACATCCCGGAACCGACCTGACCTTCTTCCCGTGGGCCCAGGCGGCTCCCTCCGTCCCCGGGCACGGGCTGGCCAGCGAGGTTGCGCTGGCGGTGCCGCCCGGCACGCTGCGCTGGTGGGCGGAGCGCCTCGCGCGCTACCGGACGCCCGTGGGCGCGATCGAGACCCGCTTTGGGGAGAAGGCCCTTCCGCTGACCGACCCTCACGGGCTGCGGGTGGCGCTCGTCGAGACGGCGCCGCCACGCGCCCGCGCGTTCACGCCATCCGAGTCGAGTCCTGTCCTGGCCGAGCATCAGATCCGCGGCCTGCATGGCGCGAGAGTCCGCGAGCGCGGCCTGCCCCAGACCACCGCGTTTCTGGAAAGGGTGATGGGCTTCCGGCCCGCGGGCGGCGAGAACGGCTGGCACCGCTACGAGGTGGCGGAGGGTGGATCCGGCGCCTTCCTCGATGTCGCCGAGGCGCCCGACCAACGGCGCGGCATGTGGGGCGTAGGCTCGATCCATCATCTCGCATGGCGCGTGGAGGACGAGGCGCATCAGCTCGCGCTCCGGAAAGAGATCGAGGCTGCCTCACGCCGGCCCACCCCGGTGATCGACCGTTTCTGGTTCAAGTCCGTCTACTTCACCGAGCCGGGCGGCGTGCTCTTCGAGCTCGCGACCGAGGGTCCCGGATTCAGCGTGGATGAAGACCCCGCGCACCTCGGAGAGTCGCTGGTCCTGCCTCCGTGGCTCGAGCCCGAGCGCAAGCAGATCGAGGCAGTGCTCCCGGCGCTCACCCCGCCTCGTCCCGCGCCGGTCGGCGGCCGGTGATGACCGCGGAGAGACAGCACGCCGGAAGCGAGGACCTCGGCTTCGTCCATCGCTTCGAGACCGGCACGAGCGCCGACACCCTTCTCCTCCTGCACGGCACGGGTGGTGACGAAGGGGATCTCCTCTCGATCGGGCGCCGGGTGGCGCCGCGGGCGAATCTGCTCTCACCGCGCGGCAAGGTCCTCGAGAACGGCATGCCTCGGTTCTTCAGGCGCACGGCGGTGGCTGTATTCGACGAGGCCGACCTTGTGAAGCGCACGGAGGAGCTGAGGCAGTTCGTCCGCGCGGCGGCGCGTCACTATTCCCTAGATCCCGCCCGGATCCGCGCGCTGGGCTACTCCAACGGCGCGAACACGGCGGCGGCCCTTCTCCTTCTCGACGATTCCCTGCTCGCGGGCGCCGCGCTTCTTCGCGCGATCCTTCCCATCGAGCCGCCCCGTCCTCCGGATCTCACCGGGGTGCCGGTTCTGATCGCGGCAGGGCGCCGCGACCCCTACTCCCCGGCGGAGCGCGTCGAGGCGCTTGCCGACCGCCTCCGGAACGCGGGCGCCTCGGTCGATCTCCGGTGGAGCCTGCGGGGCCACGATCTGGATCCGGGTGAGCTGGATGCCGTGGCTGAGTGGGTTGCCGCTCCCCCGCCAGCCTAGACCCCGCACAACTCGAGAAATCGCGCGGCCAGCTTGGGGCCGGTTCCCGCGTCCTCGTGCTTGAAGAACACGTAGGCCTCACCCCAGCTCTGTTGCCGGATCCGATCCGCGTAGGACTTGAGATCCGCCTCCTCGTACGCGACGCGGCGCAGGCGCAGGTAGCCCCAGTCCGCCGTCGACTCGAAGGGCGGATCTCCCTCTTCGCCGGTGTCCGCGATGCACCACGCCGCGTTCCGCTCGCGCAGCGCCTGGTACACCTCGTCGTCGTACCACGATGTGTGGCGGAACTCGAAGGCGGCGCGCGCCGGGAAGATGGCGAGAAAATCCCGGAGCCGCGGCACGTCCTTTTTCATGTTGGGCGGAAGCTGAACCAGGAATGGACCCAGTCTCGCCCCCAGCGTGCCCGAGGTGCGGAGCAGGTACTCCACGGAATCTCCGACGTCCTTGAGCCGCTTGTCGTGCGTGATCCGCTTCGATGCCTTGAGGACGAAGGAGAAATCCTCGGGGACCTGAGAGAGCCACCCCTCGAGGGTGGTGAGATTGGGGAGGCGGTAGAAGGTATTGTTCACCTCGACCGTCGGAAAGCGCTCGGAGTAGTAGCGGAGCATGTCCTTGGCGGGAAGCTTCTCGGGATAGAAGAACCCCTTCCATTCCTTGTACGACCATCCGCTCGTCCCTGCCCGGATCTTCATGCGTCGCTTTTCTCCTCGTCGCGAAGCCGCTCCGCCCACGCCGCGACGGTGTCGGCAAGCTCCTCCAGAACCTCGGCCGAGGTTCGGCCGGACCGCTTGAGCATGTCGAATCCGTGGTCCGCGCCCTCGATGACGTGGAGCGTGGCGGATGCGCCCAGGCGGCCGATGACCGGCTGAAGCAGCGAGAGCTCCGCCAGCTTGTCTCGCGTCCCCTGCAAGAACAGCATCGGCACGGCCACCCGGCCGAGATGCTCCGCCCGTTCGGTCGCCGGAGCTCCGGCAGGATGGAGCGGAAAGCCGAAGAATACGATCCCTTTCACGCCGTTCAACGCTTCCTTGGACGCCGCGAGGGAGGTCATGCGGCCGCCCATGGACTTGCCACCCGCGAGAAGCGGCAGATCTCCCGCCGCGCCCCGGGCGGCCTCCACGGCGGCTCGCACCGTGGCGAGCAGTATCGGCTGGGGATCGGGGCGGTAGGTCTTGTTCTCCAGATAGGGAAACTGGTAGCGGAAGGTCGCGATCCCGCGCGCTCCGAGCACGGCCACGACGTCGTTCATGAACCGGTGCCGCATACCGGCCCCTGCCCCGTGACCCAGCACCAGCAGCCATCGGGCGGTGTCGGGGCGATCCAGGAGCGCCGAGACTTCCCCCGCCGAATGGCTCGCCAGGAATCTCAGCTCAGTGGCGCTCGTCACTTTCGGCCCTTCTGACGCTTCTTCATCATGCGCTCGATCGCGGAGATCGCGGATGCCACGTCCACTCCCGGCCCGAACACACCGATCACCGGATCGGGCATCCTCTCGAAACGCTCCGGGATCGTCCGGATGGTGAACTTCGCCGGATCGAGCCTCGCGGTCACCTCGTCCCATCGCAGCGGACACGAGGCAGGCGCTCCGGGAAGCGGCCGTACGGAGTAGGGCGCCACGATCGTGTTGCCCCTTCCGTTCTGCCCGAAGTCGACGTAGACCTTGCCGCCGCGTCCCTTGATCGAGCGCGTGATGGTCGAGATCTCGGGCACCTGGTCCACGGTCAGCATCGCGAGGAGGCGCGCGAAGGTCCGCGTCTCCTCGTGCGTGTAGCGGCGTTCCATGGGAAGCAGGACGTGCAGCCCGGTGGCCCCCGACGTCTTGATGAAGGACGGAAGCTCGAGCTCGTCCAGGATCGTCTTCAAGGCGCGTGCCACCTGAACGACATGCGCAAAGGGCGCTTCCTTGGGATCGAGATCCAGGACCAGCCAGTCTGGGTTCTCGAGCGCGCTCACGCACGCGCTCCAGACATGGAGCGGAATCGTCCCCATGTTCGCCACGTAGCGCAGCGATTCCAGGTCGTCCACGACGAAGTAGCGGATGTCGCGCTCCCCGTCTCCGGAGTGCACGACTTCCGTGCGGACCCAGTCGGGCACGTAGACGGGCGCGTCCTTCTGGAAGAAGGATTTCCCGTCGATGCCGTCGGGGAATCGGGTCAGCACCAGGGGACGGTCGCGAAGGTACGGGAGAAGGAGCGGCGCCACCGATTCGTAGTACTGGATGAGATCGCCCTTGGTGTAGCCGTCCTTCGGCCAGAACACCTTTTTGACGTTGGTGGGCTTCACGACGTGCGTCCCCGCGGGGGCGGCCGGTGCCGGCGCGGCGCGCTCGGTCATGATCGGCGCCGGCGCTTCCTCCTCCGCGGCGGCACGGACCCGCACCGGCTCCTCGCGGCGGCAATCCTCGGCGCGCTTGTCCGGCCGCAGCCCCATGAAGATGGGATGGCGCAGCCCTCCCTCCCGCGTCCACTCCGTGAATCGAACCTCGCACACGAGGCGGGGCTCCACCCAGTGATGGCCGCGCCCGGTGGGCGTTCCCACGTCGAAGGGCGAGGTCTCTCGCGCGAGGGGCGCCAGGGTTCGGGCGATGCTCTCGAGGCCCGCCGTATCGAACCCGGTGCCCACCTTCGTCACGTAGACCAGCTGGCGCCCTTCGTAGAGACCCACGTGAAGGGCGCCGAAGCGGGCCCGCGAGCCCTGGGGCTCCGTGTAGCCTCCGATCACGAATTCCTGCCGCCGGTCGCACTTCACCTTGATCCAGTCCGTGGATCGCCGGCTGGAGTAGGCGCTGGCCAGCCGCTTCGCCACGATTCCCTCGAGCCCCATCTCCGAGGCGGCTTCGAGGAAGGCTTCGCCGTGCTCCAGCACGTGATCGCAGCGCTGCACCGCACCGAGAGGAGGCACGACCCGCGCGAGGAGCTCCTTGCGATCCGAAAGCGGGAGCTTGCGCAGGTCGTGCCCCAGAAGGCCCAGGCAATCGAAGAAGATTCCGCGCACCGGGACCCACATCCTCGCCGCCTCGACGTCGCGGGGCTTGGTCAGATGCATCCGCGCCTGCAGCCGCTGGAAGCTGGGCCGGCCGCTCTCGTTCTCGGCGACGATCTCGCCGTCGAGAACGAATCGATCCGAGGGCAGTGCCAGGAGCGCGGCCGTGATCTCCGGATACCGCCCCGAGATGTTCTCGCCGCTCCGGCCGATGAGCGTGACCGCATCGCCCTTCCGCTCGGCGAGCACGCGCACTCCGTCGTACTTGATCTCGAAGCACCAGTCCTCTCCCGAGGGCGGGCGCTCCGCCAGCGTGGCCAGCATGAGCGGCGCGGAGCGGATCGGGACCTCGCCCAGGGAAGCGGCCAGCGACCGGACGCGCTCCTGGAGCGCCGCAAGCGTGCCGGGCACGTCGCGCATCTCCTCGACCGTGTACCCCGTGATCACCGACTCGGGATAGCGATCGATCGCTTCCTTCTCGCTCGCCGCGCCGTCCGCCTTCTTGAGGAGAAGCCATTCCTTTTCCTTCCGGCCCATGCGCACGAGGGTCCAGCGGCCCCGGAGCTTGAATCCGAAGAGCTCCAGCTCCATCTTTCCGCGCTCGTACTGCTCCAGCAGATCCTCGGGCTTGAAGGAGCGGAACCAGCCGTGATCCCAGACGATGACCGAGCCGGCGCCGTAGTTCCCGGTGGGGATCACTCCCTCGAAGGAACCGTACTCCAGAGGATGATCCTCGACGTGCACCGCCAGGCGCTTCTCCTCGACGCGCGTCGAAGGCCCCTTGGGCACCGCCCAGCTCTTGAGCGTCCCATCCAGCTCGAGGCGGAGGTCGTAATGCATGTTGCGCGCCCAATGTTTTTGCACCACGAACCGGGGGGCCATTCCGGCAACGGGCTGCGCGGCAGGCGCCCGGCCACCAAACGGCTCGGGCGTACGGGCGGGATCCCGCTTCTGGCGGTATTTCTCGAGGTTGGAACCGCGGGTTGAGCTCAAGGCATCTAGTCTTTGGATGGGCGCTGGAAGGCTAAAGCCCGGGCCTGGGAGGTCCGATATTGGACTCGGGGTTGAGTATAGCAGAGCATGGTGTTAGCCTCCCCGGCAGTCCCCAAGGAGGGTCTAGAATGCCACCACATTCGATCGGATCGGGAACGCTCTCGTTCGGGCTGGTTTCGATCCCCGTCAAGATGTACTCCGCCGCTTCGTCCATGGGCCTCTCGTTCAACCTGCTCCACGAAAAGTGCGGCGGCCGGATCAAGCAGCAGCAGATCTGCCCCGCCTGCAACGAAGTATTGGAAAGAGCCTCCCTGGTCAAGGGCTACGAGTTCGCCAAGGATCAGTACGTGCGCTTCACGGAGGAAGAGCTGAAGACGCTCGAGACCGAGGCGACGCGCACGATCGACATCTCGGAATTCGTGCCGCTCGAGAAGGTCGATCCCATCTACTTCGAGAAGACGTACTACCTCGGTCCTGACAAGGGCGGAGACAAGGCCTACCGGCTCCTCACCGACGCCATGGCCAAGACCGACCGGGTCGCGCTCGCGAAGTTCGTGATGCGCGGCAAGGACAACCTGGTCTTGATCCGCGCCAGCAAGGACGGGCTGATGCTCCACACGATGTACTACGCCGACGAGGTTCGCGATTTCGGCGAGATCGACAAGGGGTCGGAGGCCAAGATCAAATCGGGAGAGCTGGATCTGGCGCTCCGCCTGATCGACGAGCTGTCCACGAAGGAGTTCAAGCCCGAGCAGTACAAGGATGAGTATCGGGACCGGCTCCTCGAGGTCGTGGAATCCAAGGTCGAGGGCAAGGAGATCACGTCGATCGCGCCTCAAGAGCAGCGCACGCAGGTGATCGATCTCATGGAAGCGCTGAAGCAGAGCCTCGAGACGCGCGTATCCAAGGAGAGCCGGTCCGGTGCCAAGAAGCCGGCGGTGAAGTCCAGCCGCACGGCGGCGCCTGCAGCGAAGGAGAAGAAGAGAGCGTCGCGATAGCGGGGAATGTGGTGGGCATGGATGGGGTGGGTATGGACGGGACGAAGCATTTCTCCACACGGGACGCTGCCCGGATACTCCAGTCGACGGAAGCTCGAGTCCGGACGTGGGCCCGCCTCGGCGGTCTCATGGTGGAGCCCCGCCCGGACGGCGCCACCGAATTCACCTTCCAGCAACTGTTGCTCCTACGCACCACGCGCGGTCTCCTCGAGGCGGGAATTCCCGCACGCCGGGTGAAGCGCGTCTGGTCTTCCCTACGCCGGCAGCTCAAGACCGACCTCCCGCTGACCAGCGTCCGGATTCTCGCGGACGGCGATCGCGCGATCGCGTGGGACGAGACGGCGTCCTGGCAACCGGACTCGGGCCAGTTCCTGCTCGATTTCGAGGCGGAGGAGATCGCGCGGCGCGCGGGAGCGGAAGCTCCGGCGTCCGCGCTCAAGCTGGTGAGCGCTCGCGGCACCTCAGCGTCAGCGGCGGATCCGGCCGCCCCGGCCGATGAGGTGGGGCCGGCACTCTCCGCCGAGCAGTGGTTCGATCTGGCCTGCGAGCTCGAGGACAGTTCCCCCGCCGAGGCGCGGCAAGCCTACTTGCAGGCGATCGCCGCGGATCCTGATTTCGCGGACGCGCACCTGAATCTGGGAAGGCTGGAGCACGAGGCGGGCGAACTGGGGAAGGCCGAGGCGTGCTACCAGCGCGCGGTCCAGTGCAACCCCGAGGACGCCACCGGGCACTTCAACCTCGCCGTGCTCCTCGAGGATCGAGGCCGTCCGGAAGAGGCGCTCCAGGCCTATCACCAGGCGATCCTCCGCGATCCCGATGGCGCGGGCGACGCGCACTACAACCTCGGCCTTCTTCTCGAAGCCCGCGGCCGGCGCGAGGACGCCATGAGACATCTGATGGCCGCGCGGCGCCTCTACGAGGGAGCGAAGTCGCAACCCTGAGTGGGAGCGTCACAGCGATATCTTCAAGCTGCTGCCTGGCAACACCTTATCCGCAATCTGAAGAACCCGCCCTGCCCCGCCGATAACGATAAGGCGTCGTCGACTCGGGCCGTGCGCCGAGCCGTAGACCCCTGATTTCATCCCGACCATCACGGAGACTCCTTGGGCAAGAAGCGCGGCGCATTGAAGGCAAAGATCGTGAAGCACGCGGTCCCGTTCGCGAGATTCATGCTCAAGAGCAGACTCCTGGTCATTCTCCTCGTGCTTGCCGTGATCGGGTTCTGGGCCGGGAAGCGCAGCCACCCCGACCCCACCGTGATTCCCTACGAAGAGCTCTTCGAGAATCTGAGCGTGCTCTCGTACCGCGATTCCCCTTCCGACACCAGCGCGCGCTTCGTCGTGGAGCTCTCCGCCCGCGGGAAGATCTTCAAGCAGTACGACATCGACTCGCGCCGCTTCCTGCCGCCGGCGCGCGGGCACGACTACGGGCGGGCCATCAGCGGCACGCGCTACCGTCCGCTCAGGATTCGCGGACACGTGCCCCGCGGCTTCTGGCTCGAGCTGCCCGATTCCACCGAGCGCGCCATCCTTCCCGACCAGTTCGACGAGCTCTACCGGACCACGCTCGACTTCGTGAAGCCGGTCTCCATCGTGACCACGGTGCTGGGAACGCTTTCCGGATATTCGATCGGGTATCGCGCGGCCACGTGGACCAGCTCGCTCTCGAATCCCGCGATGCAGCGTCGCGTGCTCGCGGTTCCCGGGATCGGGAAAGTCATCGCGCGGGAAGCATGGCGCCGCGTCCTGCTCGAGCCGGTCGTGATGGCGCGCGAGGGGGATGCGGACAAATTCGCGACGGTGCGCGGCATGCAGCGCATCTACACGAATTTCTTCCGCCTGGCGCTGAACGACAGCGACAGCTTCATCCCGCACGAGGCGGAACGTCTGGATTCCCTGGGAAGAAGCCGCGACGCGCAGGTGATGCGCGCCTTCGCCCAATCGGTGAGGCGGGGGGCCGACGACAAGTGGCTCACGAACGCGGATTTCTGCGCGATCGAGGACTGGGCGAGCCTCCTCGACCGCCGGGGACACTGGTCTCGTGGGGCGGCGCCGGCCTCGCGCGAGGAGCGGATGAGGTACTACGGCACGCTCACCTGGTACGGGATCGCGCCGCCCATCCAGGACGAGTCTCGAATCTGGATGGGCCCCCGGCTCCTCGTGCGCGAGGGAGACATGGAGGGGTTCGTCGCGGACGAGATTCCCCTCACGGGCGTGGGGTGCCCCATCGCGTGGCGCCCGTGGCTCCGCCCGAATCACAGCCCGATGGGATCGAACACCTGGGCCGCGCAATGGGTGCGTGAGTCACGCCAGCTGGCGCAGGCGGTGGATTTCACGCGCGACGTCGCCCGCAGGCTTCACGGCGACTAGGCACCGCCCCGCTTCCGCTCCCGGGCCGGGCTAGGGAGCGACGATCGTGACCTCCTTCGTGCCCACCACCTGACCGTTGTCCAGAACCTCCAGCGTGTACGTGCCCGGCGGCAGTCCCGCGGGCTTCACCATGTGGAAGGTGACCGCCGTCGGCTGATCGCTCGGCAGTACCACTTCCGTCGTTTCATCCACCACCGTCCCATCGGATGCCTTCCACCGGCCGACCAGCTGAACCGCGGGAGTCGGCGCGGCCAGGTTGACCGCCGCGAAGACCGTGTCGCCCGGCGTGAAGGTCGCCTTGTCCACCGTGATGACTCTTCGATCCGCGGTCATCTCGCGCCCCAGGACGATCTGGTCGACATGAATCTTGGCGGCTCCGGTGGTGCCCGATTCGTTCGTAGTGCTGGCGGACTCTTGCTTCCTGGAGCAGGAAAGCAGAACGAACGCTGTGAGGAGAAGGAAGGAAACGGTCAGGAAACTGCGCTTGGGATCGATGGAGCTCGGCATGTCGGACCTCGCGTGTTTGGAAGGGGCTTCGCGGGGACGGTTCGACTGATTCCAACATAATCGTCCGCCCTCCGGGACAGACGGTCAAGAGCCTGGATTTAGAAGGCCTACTCCAGAGGCAGGGTCGTGAAGAAGATCTCGGGTGTTCGGTTCGCGCTCGTGATGGTCTTGCCGACCCTGCTCCGCCCCGACCACACGACATAAACTCGGTCCCTCATGGCGCGCGCACGCACGAATTCAGCATACGATAGGTCGTTGGTCAGGCGCGTAGGCTCAAGGGTGGTCGCAATCTTGCTATCTCGAATCACTTCCGAGAACGGCGCGGCCAGCACGTCATTGTTCTCCCAGTCCGGCTGACTCACCCAGGGGATCCACGCCAGCGGATTAAAAAGCGTCTGATCCGAACGCTGGTATCGTGCGTCGATCCAGACCAGCTGGCCCTTGCCCCCGCGAGTCGCCGCATTGATGGAACCCACCCGTTGATAGCCGGAGAGAGGATGATCCTTGACTTGCGCTACCCAATCGCTCGATGACCACGCGCCTCCTTGCCACCGCGCGCGACGCAATCCCTGTCTCTCGAGGAACACGGATCTCTCATTCCCTGCAATGGCGGCCTCAAACTCAAATATGCCGCCGGGGTATCCACTCGAATCCGGGTTTATCCAGGTTTTTGCCCTATCTCGACTGCTCGAATGGAACAACCATCCGGTCATGTTGGCGTTCGTCTTCGAGAGTCGCACCAGTTCGTTGGCTGTATAGAACAGGTCCATTCCATCTTCGCCAAGCCTGAGCTTCGGTGTAGCCCAGGGTGTCTTTTCTCCGATGGATTGGAGCCAAGCGGTGCTGGTTTTCTCGCCCTCCGTCCATCGTGTTACCCAGACGCTTCGCGGTGGCATCGAGACGAGACGGTCCTGGGGGTTGTCCGACGCGGCGTAAGCGACATATAAGGATGCTGAGTCCGACGCAACGTCGATGCTTTGGGCAATTCCGAGATGCTGGGGCAACAGAGGCACCCCCTCTTCCCACGTCGCACCCCCATCGCGCGAGAAAAAATGCCTCAAACTATCGGATACAATGACGTGGAGGCTCCTGCCGAGGGATAGGATGCGAGGTTCCCCTATCTGCCTTCGGGATAGGACGCGAGGTTCCCCTGGATTCCCGGACAGGAGGAGATGAGGATTGCTCCAGAGCTTGTTCTTGAGGTCACCACGTCGGTACCAGATCTGTCGGTTCGCGAGAATCCCATATTCGTCCCCGAACCGTACACGCCAGACCAGATGCAGCGCACTGTCCCCTACTACGGCGAAATCCACGTTTTCGATATGGGCACCAACACCGAGGCCCAGGCTGGGGAGTTGCGTTGTCCCGGGCCTTGCATGTGGTCCTGTTCGGGCGGAGTAGGTGACCCCGCGTATGTCGCCGCAAGAGCTGAGCGCCGCACCAACCAACAGAAGGCATCCGATACCAAGCAGACGTGAGTTCACGCTCACCCCCGAGTGAAGGCGACAGACGCTACCGTGATCCCATCCATCTCAAGTATTCCCGATCCCAGGCCGCGGGAACGCTCTCGCGGGGCGAATAGGGGCCCGGCGCATAACGCCGCGATCCGATCCCCAGCTGACTCTGCTCCACGATGTCCCAGTCCTGCCGGTTCGTGAGATCCCAGAAGTCGATCGCGTCCTGGATGTTGTTCTTGGGATCGGCCAGCGTGTCCCGATGGAAGAGCCATTCCGACTCCACGAGCGTGCGATCCACCGCCATCGGGCGCAGCATATAGTAGTTCACGTAGTCGGGATGAAGGCTCAGAAACATGTTGGGCATCAGCGTGTAGTAGAACCCCCGCGCGCGGTCCTCTTCCGGAAGCTCCCCGCTTACCAGGCGCCCGCAGGCGCGCCCGCTCATCGTGGCGCTCTGGTTCGGTGGCTTGATCTCCATGTACCCGCCAAGGAACGGCCCCTCCGTGAGATCGTTCGCCCCGCTCTGATACGGCAGCACCGACGCCAGCTTCGGATGGATCGTGGGACAGTGCAGGCACTCGGAGTAGTTCTGGAACACCAGCTTCCAGTTCGCGTGCACGTCGTACACGACATGATGCCCCACGACAAGCCCAGGTAGTCCGTATCGCGTGAAGCGTCCCTGAATTGGAGCCCACGCCTTCTCGAAGGGCATCGGCTCCTCCGCGACGTTCACGAAGAGAAATCCCTCCCACTCGGCGAGCGCCCCGGAGTGGAGCGGATAGTCGCCCTTGTCGAAATCGGGAACGTCCTGCATGGAGGGCGCGCCCACCAGCCGGCCGTCGGTGGAATAGGTCCAGGCGTGGTAGGAGCACTGGATGGTCTCCTTGAAGCGGCCCGACTCCTCCCGGCAGAGGCGCGTGCCCCGGTGCCGGCACACGTTGAAGAACGCGCGCAGCTTCCCGCCCCGGTCGCGCAGGACGATGATGGATTCCCCCGCGATCTCGCGCACGAAGAAGTCGCCGGGCTCTTGGAGGCGCGACACCCGGCCGACGCAGTTCCACCCTCGCGCGAAGATCCGCTCGCGTTCCTCCGCGAGGATCGCGTCCGAGGTGTAGCGCTCGCGCGGAAGCGTGCGCGAGCCCGGTTGGTAGGTCGTGGTGGTTCGCTGAAAGGTCGCCATGGGTCTGCCCCCTACCAGCGCCGGTCGGCCCCGCGCCGGTCGCCCAGCATCCGCTTCGCCGCGAGCCAGCCTGCCCCGCCGAGGATTCCGGGCCCGGGGTGGCTGCCCGCGCCGCCCAAGAATAGCCCATCGATCGGCGTTCGGTGATTCCCCCATCCCGCGATGGGGCGCATGAAGAGGATCTGATCCAGCCCCAGCTCTCCCTGGGACGCGGCCCCTTCCCGGAGCCCAAACCGTTCCTCCAGATCCAGCGGTGTGAGGGTGACTTGGTGAAGGATGCGCGAGGTGAAGCACGGGGATACCGCCTCGATCGCGGCCGTGACGCTCTTCGCGAGGGCATCGCGCCTCGTCCCGTCCCAGGCCGCCCCGTCGCGCAGCCGGTGCGGCGCGTACTGAGCCTTGGCCACCATAACGTGACTGCTGCCCGTGGCGAGGTTCGGAGCCAGGAGCGTCGGCACCGTGATCTCCACGTGCGGACGCTCGGAGACGGTGCCGTATTTGGCCGCGTCCGCGGCTTTCTCGAGCGCCGCGACGGTCGGCGTGAGGGAAATCACCCCCGCCAGCGCGTCGGCCGATTTCAACCCGGGCAGGTCGGGCAGCCGCTCGAGCGCGTAGAGAACGATCGCCGCGCAGCCACGGTGGCGGACGTTGCGAAGCTCGCGTATGAACTCGGGATCCAGCCACACCGGGTCGATCCATCCCAGAAGCGTATTTACTGGATTCGCCGTGGAGAGAACCGTGCTCGAGGCGATCTCCTCGGCGTTCTCCAGCACGACGCCCTGGATCGCGTCCGCCTTGACCGGGATTCGCGCCACCGCGGCGCCGGTGCGGATCGTCACCCCCGCGGCGCGCGCCGCCTGCTCCGCGGCGATCGTGAATGCTTCCGCACCGCCACGCCAAGGCGTCCGCCCGCGAACCGAGCCCGCCGGCGCCCCGACCAGATAGTGCAGGAGCACGAAGGCCGTGCCGCCAGAGCGAGGCCCCTGCTGGTGGTCCTGGATACCGCCTGGCGCCACGGCGGCCTTGAGGGGCGCGGACTCGAACCAGTCGTCCAGAAGGTCCCACACGGACAGCGGGAGCGTGCGCAGGAACTCGATCATGTCGCGCCGGCCCAGGGCCCGGAATCTTCTTCCCAGACCCAGGAGCGGCAGGAGCTCGTTCAGAGAAGAAGCGCTGATGTCGGGCGCGGGCGTGGTGTAGAGCGATTCCAGGAATCCCGCGAGCGTGCGGAGCCTCGCGACGAATTCGGGCCATTTCGCCGCGTCGGCCGCGGAATGCGGGGCAATCGTCTTCGCGGCCTGCCTGGGGTCGCGGGGCACCGAGAGAAACCCGCTCCCGTCGAGCGCCACGCCGACTCCGGCATCGAACGAGGGCACGCGCTCGAGCGTCTGGATGCCCACCGCGGCGGCGATCACCGGAGGCAACCAGCCCGGGTCCAATCCGAGCGGAGCCGCGCGGAATCCCGGAGCGAACTCGATCAGCCTTCCCTGCCCGCCCAGCGCCTCCTCGCGCTCGAGGAGCAGGACGCGCCGCCCGGCGCGCGCGAGCGTCGTGGCCGCGACGAGCCCATTCGCTCCGCCGCCGATGACGATGTCGTCGTATCGGGCCGTCTGATTCACGCGCGCGACCTCGCCCCACTCACGCGGCCGCCTTCAAGATCTCGAGCGCGGCCAGCCGCCCGGAGGCGCCCATGATCCCGCCGCCCGGGTGCGTCCCGGCGCCGCACTGCCAGTAGCCGTGGATCGGAGTCCGGTACTTGGCCCACTCCGGAACGGGGCGCAGGAAGAAGAGCTGCTGGAGCGCCAGCTCGCCCTGGAAGATGTTCCCCTCGGAGAGCCCCGTGATCCGCTCGATATCGTCGGGGGTGATCACCTGGCGATGGAGGATCAGCGATTCGATGTTCGGCGCGTAGCGCGCGAGCGTCTTCACCACGGCGTCCCCGAACGCCTCGCGCCTCTGGGGCGTCCAGCCGCCGTTCAAGCTATAGGGCGCGTACTGCACGAAGATGCTCATGACGTGCTTCCCAGGCGGCGCCATCCCGGGATCGATCATCGAAGGGATCACGATGTCCATGTAGGGATGCCGGGAGAACTCGCCGTACTTGGCGTCGTCGTACGCGAGCTCGAGATAATCGATGCTCGGGCTGATCGAGATCGCGCCGCGCAGGTGCGGTCCCTCCCCGGGCATGCAGGTGAAGTTGGGCAGCCCCGAGAGCGCCAGATTCACCTTCCCCGAGGAGCCGCGAAACTTGTAGCGGCGCACCCCCTCGAGCAGATCCGAGGGGAGCTCCTTCGTCTCGACCAGCCGCGTGAAGGTGAGGCGCGGATCCAGCCCCGAGACCACGATCCCCGCGGCGATCTCCTCGCCGCTCGAGAGCGCGACGCCGGTCGTGCGCCCGTCGCGCACCAGCACGCGCTCGACCCCGGCACCCGTCCGGATCTCGGCCCCGTGCGCGAGCGCCGCGTTCGCGATGGCGTTGCTGATCGCACCGGTCCCGCCTTTCTGGAACCCCCAGGCCCGGAACGCGCCGTCGATCTCTCCCATGTAGTGGTGGAGGAGCACGTAGGCGGAGCCCGGCGAGCGCGGGCCTAGGAACGTCCCGATGATCCCGCTCGCGGATTTCGTCGCCTTGAGCGGATCGAACTCGAACCATTCGTCCAGGTAGTCCGCGCTGCTCATCGTCATCAGCTTGTGGAGCGCGTGGAAGCGCTCGGGACCCAGCGAGCGGAAATGGCCGCCGAGCTTCAAGAGGCCCGCGAGGTCACGCGGCGAGAGCGACGCGGGATCGGGCGGCACCATCCCGATGATGGGCTTCACCGCCATGGCCATGTGATGCATCAGCCGCCCAAAGACACTCGAGGCGTCCGCGTCGTGCTGGGAGTGGCGGCAGAGCTCCCGCCGGGTCTCGTCCGGATCCGACCAGGAGGCGAGATAGTCGCCGTTGTCGAGCGGCGTGACGGTGCTCTCGAGGGGAAGGATCTGGAGGCCGTGCCTCGGCAGATCCAGATCGCGGATGATCTCGGGGCGAAGGAGGCTGACGACGTAGGAGAAGACCGAGAACTTGAAGCCCGGGAAGACCTCCTCCGTCACGGCCGCGCCTCCGATGACCGGACGGCGCTCCAGCACTAGCGTCTTCCGGCCCGCGCGCGCGAGGTAGGCGGCGGCGACCAGCCCGTTGTGTCCGCCCCCCACGATGATGGCGTCGTACCGTTGCGCGCTCACGACTTCTTTCGCTCCGGATCGTAGAAGGGAAGCTTCCGTACGACGGCGTCCGCCAGCTCGCGGTGGTGCTCCACGGTGACCTCGAGGCGCACCGCGGTGCCAGGTGCCTGGTGAGGCGAGCGAAGGTGTGCCAGCGCGAGCGACTTCTTCAAGATGGGCGACCAGCAGCCGCTCGTGGCGTAGCCCACCTGGGCACCATTGCGGTACACCGGTGCCGAGGCGCGCCACGCGATGTTCGGGATCTGAGGCGGCAGCCCGCGGGCGCGGAACAGGCGCTCGAAGGAATCCCAGTCCACCTCGAGTCCCACGAAGCCCCACGCGGGACCGCGCTTTCGCTCCGCGGCGAGCGCCCGGTGTCCATTGAAGGGCGCTTTCTCGGCGCTCACCGCCCAGCCGAGGTTGATCTCGTACGGGGTGGACTTACGCGATTCGATGAGCGCGTGGTGCGAGGAGAAGTAGTCCACGTCCAGCATGATGAGCCCGGCCTCGATCCGGGCGATGTCCATGGCCCAGACGCCCGCGGGGGTGATCCCGAAATGCTTCCCCTCATCCATCAGCGCGTCCCAGAGCGCGACCGCGCGCTGGGCCTCCACCCAGACCTCGTAGCCCAGGTCTCCGGTGTAGCCCGTCCTCGAGACGGCAACGGGGACGTCGCGCACGCGGGTCTCCATCATGCGGAAATACTTGAGCGAGGAGAGATCGGTCCCGGTGGCCGCGGACAGGATGGCCCGCGAGAGGGGTCCCTGGATCGAGAGCGCGCCCACGCGCTCGGAGATATCCGCGATCTCGACCTCGAGCCCCACGGCGTTCATGCGGAGCCAGCGCCAGGAGGAGTCGGCGCTGGTGAGCCGGTAGGCCCCTCCGCCGAGGTTCGTGACCGTGCCATCGTCGATCACCTTGCCCTCGGCGTCGCACCAGGGCGTGTAGTAGACCTGCCCGGGCTTGAGCTTCGCCATGTCCCGGGTGATC
>DASQAV010000086.1:0-2116 GCA_035635575.1 Candidatus Dormiibacterota bacterium
GAGGCGCCGAATCCTCCGAACTACGGCGGTCCCGAGGACTTCTTCCCGGGTTCCCTCGCGGTGCAGAACTGGACCCAGAGCACGTCACCGAACACCAACGACTATGCCGGCGGCGACACCGGAATCCGGATGACGAACATCCTTCGGGCAGCGAACGGGAGCGTGTCCTTCGATCTCTCCATCGCGCTGGTTCCCGAGATGGTGGTCTTCCAGGTGGACGTGCGTGATGGAGGCGCGGGGAACAGGAACGGGATCCTGGACAACGCCGAAACGGATTCGCTCGCGCTCCTGATCCAGAACGTCGGCACGGCTTCGGGCACGCTCAGCTTCACGCTGAGCACGACCGATCCCGGCGTCACGGTGACCGGCGGCGTCTCCGCGGCCACGCCCGCGACGGCCGGCGAGATGGGCGTGGTCCAGAATGCCACGCCCTTCGTCGTAACGGTCGGAACCTATGCCACCCTCCCGCACGCGGTGCCGTTCACGCTGGGCTGGACGGACGGAACCACGACCGGAACGCAGAGCTTCACGCTGTCGGTCGGCATGGGAACCGGGCTCGCCGAGGATTTCGAGTCGGGATTGGGGAGCTGGACCACGGCGGCGATCTCGCCCTCCACGGTGAACGAGTGGCATCCCTCCACCACGCGCGCCTACGGGGGCTCCGCGACCAGCATGAAGGTGGGGAGCACGCAGGATCCGAACGGCCTGGCCTCCAACGACGCCAAGACGTACGCTGACAACGAGGACGCCGTGCTGATCTCCCCGATGTTCTTCGTCCCGCCGGGGTCGCAGCTCGCGTTCTCGTCCTGGATCGATGCCGAGACGAACGGCGGGACGTCCGCCTTCGACGGGGCCCGGGTGGAGATCTCCATGCGAGGAGGCCCGTGGATTCCGCTCCGGGTCGACGGGGGCTACGGGCAGCACCTCACCTTCGATTCCGGCGCGTCGCTCCGCGGCCAGGACGTGTTCTCCGGATCACCACAGAGCTGGCGCCGCGTCGTCTCGGACCTCTCCGCCTTCTCGGGCCCGGCGCAGATCCGGTTCCGGTTCGCGTCCAACGAGATCAACCAGCCGTACGACCTGAATCTGGGATCCCTCGCGCGCTACTACGAAGGCTGGTACGTGGACGCGGTCTCGGTGGGTCCGCGCGTGCAGCCCGGGGCGCCGAGGCGCGTGCTCTCCTTCCGCGCCGGTCCGAACCCGTACCGCGTGCAGCATGGCATGACTTCGGCCGTCACGTTCCGCTTCAGCGCGCCGGACGGACTGCCGCATCCGGGGCTCACGCCCCGGATCAGGATCTACGACATGCATGGCAGGCTGGTGCGCACGCTGGACGCTTCGGTCGAGCCGCTCTCCGGGAATGAATTCCGCGCCAGCTGGAACGCCACCACGGAAAAGGGCGCGCTCGCCTCTTCGGGAATCTACTTCGCCAAGGTTGACATCCTGGGACAGACACAAGTGACCCGACTCGTCCTGCTCCGGTAGGCGGGTTGATTCGCGGGCGGGGCGGACAGGGCGTCTGGGCGGGCGCGGCGACAGCCGTGCTCCTCCTGGTCCCGCTTTTTCTTTCCTCCCCGGCGCTCGCCGCGAAGCGGCCGCCGCGTCCCGGTAACGCCATCCTCGAAGCCAAGGCCGCCCGCGACTCCGCGCGCGCGGCGTGGACGCGCGAACGCTGGAGCGGAACACTGGCGGGTCTCCGGCGTGCGCAGGAGCGCCTGGACGCGGCATCCGACCGCTATCGCGCCGCACTCCGCGAGGCGCCGCTTCCCGCGACCATTCCCGCCCGCGAGCGGGAGGCGTGGGGCGAGGTCGCGCTGGAGCTCGCGGAGTCCGGGGTGTGGGGAAGGAGTCTCGAGCTCCTCCGCGGCCCGCTGCGCTCCCCCCCGGCGTTCCGGCCGATCGAGGCGCTGGCGGCGGGCACGACCCGGACGCCCAAGGCGGGGCTCGACGTGCTCCCCTGGCCGCCCGAGCGCGTCTCGCAGGGGCGGGGCGCGGACGAGGCGACGCTCTACGTCGCCGCCCAGCTCAGCGACTCCGCCGCGCTCTCGCCTTCCGCGCGCACGGCGCGCTGGCTCCTTCTCGACGAGGGCCGCCCCGCGACCGCTCGCACCTGGGC
>DASQAV010000087.1:0-22773 GCA_035635575.1 Candidatus Dormiibacterota bacterium
AAAGGTCACCCAGTCGACGCACTGGAGCGCGGCCACGAGCTCCAGGCGCTCCTCGAGCGGAAGGAGCGGACGTCCGCTTCCCTTCAGCTTCCGCGCCGAGGGGTCCGAGTTCAGGGCGACGAGGAGGGTCTTGCCTGCCTCCTTCGCGCCTTCGAGATACCGGACGTGGCCCACATGGAGGAGGTCGAAGATGCCGTTCGCGAGGACGAGCCCCTCGCGCTCCGCTGGATTCCGGTCGAGCCGTTCTTGCAAGGACGTGACCGTGAAGATCTTGCCGGCCAGGGCGCTCATCGCGTTATCTCGGGAGGCGCGTGGGTGCGGATGGCTTCCTCGAGCTCCTCCTTGCTCACGGTCGCGGTCCCGCGCTTCATGACCACGACCGACGCCGCGTAGGTCGCGAGCATGGCGGCCTCGAGCTGGGACGCGCCGGAGGCCAGCGCGAGCGCGGCGGTGGCGGACACGGCATCCCCTGCCCCGGTCACGTCCGCGACGTCCGACGAGCCGACGATCGAGAGCCCGCGCGGCCGGTTCCCGCGCTCGAAGAGGAGCATTCCGTCGCTCCCGCGCGTGATCCACACGGCCTGAGCGCCGCCGTCGTTCACCAGCGATTCCCCCGCGCGCCGGAGCACCGGCGTCTTGAGCGAGGGAAGATGGAGCGCCTCCAGAACCTCGTGCTCGTTCGGTGTGAGGAGCGTGGCCCCGCGGTAGGAGCGAAGATCGTAGCGCGAGTCCACCACGACCGGGACGCCCGCGCGCCGCGCATCCCGGATCGCGGCCCGCCGCACGCTTGGGCTCAGGACGCCGTAGCCGTAGTCCGAGAGCAGGACCGCCGCCGCCCGCCGAACCGCCTGCCGCGCCGCGTGCGCCAGCTTCCGCTCGTCCGCGCGGGTGAGGGCTTCCGTATGTCCGCGGTCCAGGCGGACGATCTGCTGGCGCGCGGCATGGCTCGAGCCCGCGAGAATGCGCGTCTTCACGATCGTCGAGCCGGAGCCGTTGCGCGAGAGCCAGCTCGTCCCAAGCCCGCTGGCCCGGAGTGCCTTCCGGAGCGCCAGCCCCGCCACGTCCGAGCCCAGCCGGCCGACCACGAGCGGAACGCCTCCCAGGGAGCGAACGTTCATCGCCGCGTTCGCGGCGCCTCCGGGGACGCGGCGATCCCCTTCGTGCTCGAGGATCAGGACCGGAGCTTCCCGCGAGATCCGCGACGAGCGGCCCACCCAGTACTCGTCCAGCACGAGGTCGCCGATCACGGCGATGCTCTTCCGCCGGAAGCGGTCCACGATGGCGAGGAGCGCCTCGGGCGTGGGAGCTGCTTCGGGCTTGTGCGCGCGCTTCGCCGCGCTCATCCGCGGGCCACGTTGGCGGCCGCCTCGTGGAGCCGGGCGCGGGCCCAGCGGTCCGCCTCGAGAATCGTATCCAGCGTAAGCGTCCCCTGCGGCCGGTGCGCGCCCAGCACCTCCTCCACCAGCGGCATCAGATCCCCGAACCGGATCTTCTTTCCGAGAAAGAGCCGCACCGCCTCCTCGTCCGCCGCGTTCAGCACCGCGGGCGACGTGCCGCCGGCTTGCAGCGCGCGGCGCGCGAGCGTGAGCCCGGGCGAGCGCAAAGGGTCGGGGCGCTCGAAGGAGAGCGTGGAGAGCTCGCTCAGCGGAAGCCGCGGAAGCTCCGAGCCCCAGCGCTCGGGCGCGCTCAGGGCGTAGAGAAGCGGGAGCCGCATGTCCGGAACGGAGAGCTGGGCCAGCACCGAGCCGTCCACGAATTCCACGAACGCGTGCACGATCGACTGCGGATGGATCACCACGTCGAGCCGGTCGGGAGAGAGCCCGAAGAGCCAGCGCGCCTCGATGATCTCGAAGCCCTTGTTGATCAGGGTCGCGCAATCCACGGTGATGCGCTCCCCCATGGACCAGGTCGGATGCTTCAGGACCTCCTGGGGGGTCGCGTCCTGGATGGACGCCGGATCCCGGCGCAAGAAAGGCCCTCCGGAGGCCGTGAGCGTGACGCGGCGGACGTCCGAGATCGGCCGCCCCGCGAGGCATTGGGTTACCCCGCTGTGCTCCGAGTCCACGGGGATCAAAGTGCCGCCCGAGCCCTTGGCGAGGCTCAGGAGAAGCTCTCCCGCCAGCACGATCGATTCCTTGTTCGCGAGCGCGACACGTTTCCCGCGCGAGAGGGCGGCCACCGTGGCATGGAGACCGACCCCGCCCACGACCGCGTTCACGACCACGTCGACGCCGTCCTCTTCCGCGAGCGCGGCCAGCGCCTCCTCTCCCTCCAGAACCTCGCCGCGCTTCCAGACCTCCCGCGCCCGCCGGGCCGCTTCCTTGTCCACGAGCGCGATCCTCGGCACGCGGAATTCCTCCGCCGCGCGGATCAACCCCTCGTAGTTCGACCGGGCCGCCAGTGAGACCAGCCGGATCCGATCCGGGTAGGCCCGCGCCAGGTCCTGGGCCGCGGAGCCGATGGAGCCGGTGGCGCCGAGCAGGGCGACGCGCCTCATCTCCGGAAGACCTCCCAGATCAGGAAGTAGTACACGAGCGGTGCGGCGAACAGGATGCTGTCGAACCGGTCGAGCACGCCTCCGTGTCCCGGGATCAGGCTCGAGGACTCCTTGGTGTCGGCATCGCGCTTGAGCAATGACTCCACGAGGTCGCCCAGCTGCGCGAACACTCCGACCAGGAGACCCAGCGTGAGCGCCGCGGGCATGGAAAGGTAGGGCGCGAACCAGGCTCGAGCGATGACCCCCGCCAGAATCGACGCCACCAGCCCCGCGATCGCGCCCTCCACCGATTTCCCGGGGCTCACGCCCGGCGCCAGCCGGTGCCAGCCCCACGCGCGCCCCACCGTGTACGCCGCGGTATCGCACGACCACGCGAGGAAGAACGGAAGCAGTGCCATGGACATCCCCTGCGCGTAGGAAACGCTGAGCGACCAGGGAAGCTCGCGGAGCGCGACCACGTGCGCGCCGAGCCAGCCGATGTAGAAGACGCCGAGGAGCGTGGCCGAGGTATTCACGAGGGTCTGCTTGCTCGCGCCGCGCCGAAGCTCGGCCAGGAGCATCGCGACGAGGAGCACGGTGATCAGCCCCGCCAGGTGCCATTCCTCGGTCTGGTGCGTGCGCTGCCGCGCGTAGACGCCGATCGGAAAGAGGAACGCGGCGAGGAATCCCGACTTCCAGTGCGGGAAGAGCCCCTTCGAGGTCATCATGAGGTAGAACTCGCGGAGGGCCAGCCCGATGAAGAGAAGCGTGAATCCGAGATAGACCAGCCCGCCCACGCGCGCCATCAGCCAGAGGAGCGGGAGGAAGACGATCCCGCTCCAGAGACGCATGGAAAGCGTCGGATCCTTCGCGGGTGCTCGGTTCAGGACCGCAGCCGTTTCCACCGGCGCCACGGCCTCCACGGCGCTCCCGGGATCAGCGCGTTCGGCCAAATCGACGACTTCTTCGCTGGAAATCGTACACCGCCTGGTAGAGGTGCTTCCGGCGGAAGTCGGGCCACAGCGTGTCCGTGACCCAGAATTCCGAGTACGCGAGCTGCCAGAGCAGAAAATTCGAGACGCGCAGCTCGCCGCTCGTCCGGATGAGAAGATCGGGATCGGGAAGCCCGTCCGTGTCGAGCATGCGCGCGAAGAACTCCTCGTCGACCGAGGCGGGCGTGACCCCGTTCGTGCGCGCCTGGACCAGGATCCGACGCACCGCGTCCACGATCTCCGCGCGGCCTCCGTAGGAGAGCGCCAGGACCAGGATCAGCCCGTCGTTTCCGGAGAGGAACTCCCTCGTGTCCTCGAGGATCTTCCGGCTTCGCTCCGGAAGGAGATCCACGCGCCCGATCGTGCGCAGCCGGACGTTGTTCTTCTTCAGCTCCGCGCGCTCGTCGCGCAGCACCTGTTCCAGGATTCGCATGAGCCCGCTCACCTCGCGCGCGCCGCGGTCCCAGTTCTCGAGCGAGAAGGTGTAGAGCGTGAGCACGCGGATGCCCAGCTCGACCGCGCCTTCCACCGCTTCCCGGACCGAGCGCCGCCCCGCGCGATGCCCCATGAGGCGCGGCAGCCCCCGCCGCTCGGCCCAGCGGCCGTTCCCGTCCATGATGATCGCGATGTGCTCGGGCACGGGACGCTGCAGCACCTGCTCCAGGGTGGGAGCGGCCTTCATCGAGGCGGCTTTCATCGAGGGAGTCTTCACGGAGGTCATCACCGGTTCTCACATGCCAAAGAAAAAGGGCCGCCGGACGCGAGGTCCGTGAGCCCGATCTGGATCCAACTCCATCCCGTGTACGACGGGTTCCGGTCCCGCCCTGCGCGGCGAGGATCCAGGGGTTTAGACCTCCATGACTTCGGCCTGTTTCTTCCCGAAGAGCTCATCCAGGGACGCGATGTAGCGGTCCGTCAGCTTCTGGATCTCGGCCTGGGCCTTCTTGGAGTCATCTTCCGAGATTTTGTGCTCCCTTTCCAGCTTTTTCAGTTCGTCGTTGGATTCGCGCCGGATGGTGCGGACGCGCACGCGGCCGTCCTCGATGATCTTCCCCAGGTGCTTGACCAGGTCCTTTCGCCGCTCCTCCGTGAGGGTTGGAAGGACGAGACGCACAACGGCGCCGTCGTCGGTGGGATTGAGCCCCAGATCGGAGCGCTGGATGGCCTTCACGATCTCGGGGAGCACGGCGCGCTCCCAGGGCTGGATCACGATCAGGCGGGACTCGGGGACGCTCAGGCTGGCGACCTGCTGGAGCGGCACCGGATTTCCGTAATACTCCACCTTGATTCCGTCGAGCAGGGAGGTCGTCGCCTTGTTCGTCCGGATCGAGGCGACTTCGTGACGGATCGTCTCGACCGCCTTCTTCATCCGATCCTCGGAGTTCTTGACCCTCGGGTCCATCCTAGACCTCCACGAGTACCCTGGTTCCCACCGGATCGCCTCGCAGGGCGCGCGCCAGATTTCCCGGAACGGTGACGTTGAAGACCACGATCGGGAGCCGGTTGTCCATTCCCATCGTGAACGCAGTCATGTCCATGACTTGGAGCCGGCGGTCGATGGCTTCGGGGTAGCTGAGCGAGTCGTACCGCACGGCGGCAGGATTCCGGACGGGGTCCTCCGAGAACACGCCGTCCACCTTCGTTCCCTTGAGAAGAACGTCGGCTCCGATCTCTACCGCGCGAAGCACGGCCGCGGTGTCGGTCGTGAAGTAGGGGTGTCCGGTGCCCGCCGCGAGGAGGACCACGCGGCCCTTCTCGAGATGCCGCACGGCGCGCCGGCGGATGTAGGGCTCGGCCAGGGCCCTCATCTCGATCGCGCTCAAGACGCGCGTGGTGAGCCCGCGGCGCTCGAGAGCGTCTTGCAATGCGAGCGCGTTGATCACCGTCGCGAGCATTCCCATCGAGTCCGCCGCGGCGCGTTCCAGGCCCTCGGCGGTGGCGGCCGTGCCGCGGATGATGTTCCCGCCGCCGATCACGATGCCGAGCTCCGTCCCGTCCCGGACTCCGTCCTGGATCTCCCCGGACAGGCGCTTCAGCGCCACGGCGTCGAGGCCGTGCCCCTGGTCCCCGGCCAGAACCTCACCGCTCAGCTTCAGGAGGACGCGGCGCCGGGCGGGGCTCACGAGGTCAGTTTTCCCCGATGCGGAACTTGGCGAAGCGGCGCACGATGATATTCTCGCCCAGCTTCGCGATGGTCTGGTCCACGAGATCCTTCACCTTCCGCTCCGGATCCCGGATCGTGGGCTGCTCCAGGAGGCAGATCTCCTCGTAGTACTTGTCGATCTTTCCCTCGACGATCTTGGCGAGGATTGCCTCGGGCTTCCCGGTGGTGCGCGCCTGCTCCGTGAGAATGGCGCGCTCGCGCTCGATCAGCGCGGGGTCGACGCTCTCACGGTCGACGGCCTGGGCGTTCGTCGCCGCCACCTGCATCGCGAGATGCTTGGCCAGCGAGCGGAAGTCGTCCGTCCGCGCCACGAAGTCGGTCTCGCAATCCAGCTCGAGCAGCACCCCCAGCTGGTCGCCGGGATGAATGTAGGAGTAGATGATCCCCTGCTTGGCCGCGCGGCCGGATTTCTCCGACGCGCGCGAGAGGCCCTGCTTGCGCAGCACCTCGATCGCCTTCTCGATGTCTCCGTTCGCCGCGGCGAGGGCCTTCTTGCACTCCATCATGCCCACGCCGGTCCGCTCGCGAAGATCCTTCACGAGCGAGGCCGTGATCGTCATGCCCTGCTCCTTCCATACGGTATTGGGGTCGTTGCCTGGATGAACGCGAGGAGGATCAGGCGCTCGCGACGACGTCGGGAACCGGAGACCCTTCCGCCGGCGGGTACTCCGGCGCCACCACGTCCGCTCCCTCCTGGGCTTCCTGGCGGGCGCCCAGAATCGTGTCGCTCACGAACCTCGCGAAGAGGCGGATCGATCGGATCGCGTCGTCGTTCCCCGGCAGCGGAAAGTCCACCACCTCGGGATCGCAGTTCGTATCGACCACGCCGATCACCGGGATCGCGAGACGATTGGTCTCCGCGACCGCGATGCGCTCCTTCTTGGTATCGATCACGAAGATCGCCGCCGGCAGCGCGGTCATCTCTTTGATGCCGGTGAAGATCTTCGCGAGTCGCGTGCGCTCCTTGTCGATCTGGGATTGCTCTTTCTTGGAGAGCTTCTCAAGCGTTCCGTCGGCGTCCATCTTCTCGATGTCCTTGAAGCGGCGGATGTTGGACTTGATGGTCTTGAAGTTGGTGAGCATCCCGCCGAGCCAGCGCTCGTTCACGTAGGGCATGCCGCAGCGCTCGGCCTCGTCCCGGATCGCGTCCTTCGCCTGCTTCTTCGTGCCGACGAAGAGCACGGTGCCGCCCTTGCGGGACACGGTTTCCAGCATGGAGCGCGCGTCAGCGAGGGCCTTCAGGGTCTTCTGGAGATCGATAATGTAGATGCCGTTGCGTTCGATGAAGATGAACTTCTTCATCTTGGGGTTCCAGCGACGGGTCTGATGCCCGAAGTGAACGCCCGCCTCGAGGAGCTCCTTCATGCCGATTTCAGCCAAACGAAACCTCCGGTCTTGGTCCGCCGCTCCTTCCACCCGGAAGACCCCCTGTTGAGGGAGACCGGCCCTCCGGTCCGGAGCGTGTGTGATGGCGCCGCGTCCGCGACGCCTGCGTCTGAGATCCGACTACCGCTTGGAGAACTGGAACCGCTTGCGGGCCGCGGCCTGCCCGTACTTCTTCCGTTCCTTCATCCGCGAGTCGCGGGTCAGGAGCCCTTCCTTGCCAAGCATGCCCCGGAGCGTCGCGTCGATGCGGAGGAGCGCGCGGGCGATTCCCAGCGAGATCGCGCCCGCCTGGCCGGTCGTGCCGCCGCCGCGCACGTTCGCGGTGACGTCGTACCGGTCCAGCATGTTGCTCGCGACGAGCGGCTGCGTGGCGATCCGGCTCAGTGCCAAGCGAGCGAAATACTGATCGAGATCGCGTCCGTTCACGGTGCGCTTGCCCGTGCCGGCGGCGAGCCGAACCCGCGCGATCGAGGTCTTCCTGCGTCCTGTTCCCATGAAATCAGCCATCGATTGCCGTTGCCTCCCTAGGACCTGAGCCCGGTGCTCGGAAGCGGCCGCGGCGCCTGTGCGACGTGCGGATGCTCCGGCCCGGCGTAGATCTTGAGCTTCTTGATCATGGCGCGCCCGAGCTTGTTCTTCGGGAGCATGCCCTTCACCGCGAGGCGGATGATCTCTTCGGGCTTGTCGGCCTGCACGTCGCGGAACCGGGTCAGCTTGTGTCCGCCCGGATAGAGCGAATGTCTGAAGTAGATCTTCTCATCGCGCTTGCGCCCGGTCACGCGCACCTTCTCGGCGTTGACCACGACCACGTGGTCCCCCACGTCCAGATGCGTGGAATAGGTCGCCTTGCGCTTGCCCTTGAGCACGCTCGCGATCTCGCTCGCCAGCCTGCCCAGAATCTGCCCCTCGGCATCCACGACGTACCAGTCCTGAACGATTTCCGAGGCGCGTACGTTGTACGTGCCCATGAACACGGCCTCCCTCGCTACACCGACAGTTATCGCCATAGAAGACGCAAACGCTGGAGATTACCGGGACTTGCGAGCTTTGTCAAGACGGGGGAGCGGTGTTTCCCGTGGAAAATTTATCTTCACCATTTTCGAGGGGAACACCGCTTTCCCGTCTTGAGGAGGCGAAGTTCCGCTATCACAAGGGATTCCGTCTCTTACGCCTCATGACGTTGCGGAGTCTCGGTGAGCAGCTTCAGGGCGTGCTTCAGATGTGAGAGCGGCAGGCCCACCACGTTGGAATAGGACCCCTCGATCGCCTCGACGTAGAGCGCCCCGTGTCCCTGGACGGCGTAGGCGCCCGCCTTGTCCAGCGGCTCCCCGGTCGCGACGTAGCGCTCGATCTCCGCGTCCTCCAGGCGCGCGAACTTGACGATGCTCCGGACCGCCTGCGTCACCGCGCGCGCGTCGTCCGAATGGACCAAGGAGAGTCCGGTCCAGACCTCGTGCACCCTTCCCGAGAGCCGCCTCAGCATGCGGCCCGCGCTCTCCGGACTCCCCGGCTTGCCCAGGATCTCGCGATCGATCGAGACGATCGTGTCCGCTCCCAGGAGAACGGCCGGCTCGCTATAGCCGCGCGTCGCGCCCCTCTCGAGCGCCGCGCGGGCCTTGGCCTCCGCCAGCCGGAGCACGTGCGCCTCCGCCCGCTCTTCCGGAAGCGGCGATTCATCCACCTCCACCGGGAAGCAATCGAAGTGGGCGCCCACGAGCGTGAGGAGCTCCCGCCGGCGCGCGGAACGCGATGCCAGGACGATGCGAGGGCCGAAGGGGTTCAGGAGGTTCGTCCGCATGTCTCTCTAGGATGCTACCTCGAGCAGGAAGGTTGCCGGCCCTCGGTTCACCAGCTCCACGTCCATCGATGCCCCGAACTTCCCTCGTCCGGTGGGAACGCGGAGCTCCGTGAGCGCCTCGCAGAAGGCGGTGAAGGCGCGCTCCGCGGGCTCGGGCGCCGCCGCGGGATCGAAGCTGGGACGCCGGCCCCGGGAGGTGTCCGCCATGAGCGTGAACTGCGGAACCACCAGCGCCTCGCCTCCGATCTCGCGCACGGAGCGGTTCATCCTGCCCTGGTCGTCCTCGAAGATGCGAAACTCGGCACAGCGCTCCGCCAGCCGCGTCTCGATCCCAGGCGGGTCCTGCGAGGAGACGCCGAGAAGGATCAAAAGCCCCGGGCCGATGCTCGCGATCTCCCGGCCCTCGACGCGCACTGCCGCGCGGCCCACGCGCTGGAGCAGCGCTCTCACGAAGCGGCGTCCGCCTCCCCGGAGCGGGGCGGCTTCCCGAAGATCTCCTCACGCTCCACCGCCTCCACACCCTCCACGCGCTCGATGGCGCGCATCACGCCCCGCAGATGGCTCAGGTCGCGCACCTCGACCACGAACGCGCCCTGGGCGTTCCGGTCCCGCGCCTTGATGCCGGCGGTCCGGATGTTCGTGTTCGTCGTGGAGATCGCCTTCGCGATGTCCGCGAGGAGGCTCTTCCGGTCCACCCCGTAGATCGAGAGCTTCACCACGAAGGAATCCTCGGGGGCCGCGTCCCAGTCCACGAGCAGCCGCCGCTCCGGCGCGACCCGGTCGTCGAAGGTGTTCGGGCAATCGGTGCGATGGACGGTCACGCCGCGCCCACGCGTCACGATCCCGACGACCGGGTCGCCGGGCACGGGCTGGCAGCATTTGGCGTAATTGATCATGAGATTGTCCACGCCCTGGATCCGGACGCCCCGGCCCGGCCGCCGCGTGATGGCGCGGATCGTGTCGAGCGAGGCTTCCTTGAACCGCTGTACGGGACCGACCCCTTGCGGGAACCAGCGCTGGATCACCTGCGTGACCGAGAGGCTCCCGCGTCCCAGGGCGCCCATGAGCTGATCCACGTCCCCGTAGCCCAGCGCCTGCGCCAGCTGGTCGATCGGCATCTCCGTGGGTGGTGAGAGGCGACGCCTCCGGAGCTCCCGGTCGAGCATTTCCTTTCCCAGCGAGACCGAGTCCTGGTGCTCGGAGACCTTGAGCCAGTGGCGGATCTTGCTCCGCGCGCCCGGGCTCTTCACCAGCTTCAGCCAGTCGCGATTGGGCTTCCCCAGGGGAGACGTGACGATCTGCACCGTGTCGCCGCTCCGCAGCTCCATGCGCAGCGGAACGATCCGGCCGTTCACCTTCGCGCCCACGCAGTGGTGCCCCACCTCGGTGTGCACGAGATAGGCGAAGTCGAGCGGCGTGGCGCCGCGCGGAAGGCGCCGGAGATCGCCGCGCGGCGTGAACACGAAGACCTCGTCCTGGTAGAGCGACGTCTTGAAGAACTCCATGAACTCGTCGGGGTCGCTCTGGCCGGACTGCCACTCGGCGTTCCGGAGCACGGGCTGGAGCTTGGCGAGGAGCTCCGCGTCGGGGCCGCCTCCCCCTTCCTTGTAGCGATAGTGCGCGGCCACCCCCAGCTCCGCGGTCTGGTGCATCTCCGCGGTCCGGATCTGGAACTCCACCATGGTTCCGCCGGGCACGACGACCGTGGTGTGGAGCGACTGGTACATGTTGCTCTTGGGAGTGGCGATGTAGTCCTTGAAGCGCTCGTGCACCGGCGTGTAGAGGTCGTGGATGAGCCCGAGCACGCGGTAGCAATCCGCCTTATCGGCGGTGATCACCCGCACGCCCAGGAGATCGAAGATCTCCTCGAATTTCCGGCTCTGGGCCGACATCTTTCGATAGATCGAGTCCAGGTGCTTCGGCCTCCCGGTGACCTCCGCCTTGATCTCCAGCTCCTGGAGCCGGCTCTGGAGAGGCCGCATGACCTCCTCGATCACCGTCTCACGCTCCTCGCGCTTGAGCTGCACCCGGCGCCGCAGGTCGTCGAAGGCCTCCGGGTCGAGATACTTGAAGCAGAGATCCTCCAGCTCCCATTTGAACCGCGCGATCCCGAGCCGGTGGGCGAGCGGTGCGTAGATCTCGCGGGTCTCGCGCGCGATGCGCGCGACGCGCGCGGCGTCGAGGGATGCCAACGTCCGCATGTTGTGGAGGCGGTCGGCGAGCTTGATCAGGATGACGCGGAGATCCTTCGCCATGGAGAGCAGCATCTTTCGGAAATTCTCTGCCTGCTCCCATTCCGGACGGTCGAAGTGAAGCCCGCTGATCTTGGTGACGCCGTCGACCAGAACCGCGACCTCCGGCCCGAACTTGGACTGCACCGTGACGAGATTGACGTCGGTGTCCTCCACGACGTCGTGGAGGAGCGCGGAGATGAGGATGGTCTCGTCGGCGCGCGGCCCGAGGAGCTCGGCCAGGATGACGGCGACGGCCACGCAGTGGGTCACGTAGGGCTCGCCGGTGACGCGCAGCTGGGAGCCGTGGGCCTTGGCGGCGAATTCGAACGCCGCGAGGAGACGCGCGCGGTCGCCCGGTGGCTTGGACCGCTCGAGGGTCTGGAGCAGCGGTCCCAGGATCTCGGTGGGGACCGTGTTCATCGTCAGCGGATCTGGACGTCGCGCAGCTTGAGCTGGAGCCTCGCGCGATTCTGCCAGACGTTGATCGTGGGCACGAACGCGATCGAGACGCGCCCCGGCTCCGTCTGGATCGGTCCCGCCAGATGTCCCATCCCGAACCCGATGCACTCCAGCTCCCGCCCGTTCTGCCGGACGTTCAGCTTCAGATGATTCCGGCTCACGACCATCGGCGATCCCGCGATCTGGATGTTCTCGGCGATGAAGAGCGGCTCCGTGTTGCCGATCCCGAATGGCGAGAGCCGATCCAGGAACTGCACCAGCGCTTCGTTGCAATCGTCCAGGTGGAGCGGGCCATCGATGGAGAGCTTGGGAACGTAGTCGTCCGTGGTGAGGCGCTCCGAGACGACGCGGCAGAGATGCTCGCGGAAGGGCTGGAGGTGCTCGGAGCGGATGGTGAGCCCCGCGGCGTAGCTGTGTCCCCCGAATCCGATCAGATGCTCGCGGCACTCTTGCAGCGCCTGGCACACGTCGAAGCCGGGGATGCTTCGCCCCGAGCCCTTCCCCTCTTCGTGATCCGACGAGATGAGCACGGTGGGCCGGTGGTAGCGCTCCATGAGGCGCGACGCGACGATGCCGAGCACGCCCGGGTGCCACCGGTCCGACCAGAGCACGATCGCGGGCGGAAGCTCGGGACCCATGGCCTGCAGCTGCTCCAGCGCTTCCTCCAGCGTGGACTCGTCGATCTTCTTGCGCATCGTGTTGTCTTCTTCGAGGCTCTCCGCGATCGTCATCGCTTCGCCGGCTTCGGTCGCGAGGAGGAGCCGGACGCCGCTCTCGGCGTTCCCCAGCCTTCCCGCGGCGTTGATGCGCGGGGCCAGGATGTAGGCCACGTGACCGCTCTCCACCCGCTTCGCGCGGAGCCCGGCCACTTCCTTCAGCGCGATGATCCCCGGCTTCTCGGAATTGCAGATCCGGTCCAGCCCCAGCTTCGCGAAGATGCGGTTCTCTCCCCGAAGCGGGACGACGTCGGCGATCGTTCCGAGCGCGACCAGATCGAGGTGCCGGGAGACGAAATCCTCGGGAAGCGATCCCGGCCGATACTGGGCCAGGCCCTGGACCAGCTTCAGCACCACGCCCACGCCGGCCAGCTCCTTGAACTCGTACGGGCAATCCTTCCGCTTCGGGTTCAGAACCGCGTCCGCCTCGGGCAGCACTCCCAGCGGCTCGTGGTGATCGGTCACGATCACGTCGATCCCGCTCTGCTTCGAGAGCCGGACCTCGTGGGTTGCGGTGATGCCGCAGTCCGCGGTGATGACGAGCCGCGTCCTCCGCTTCTTGGCCACCTCCACGCCCCGAACCGAGAAGCCGTAACCGTCCCGGATCCGGTCGGGGATGAAGTAGGAGACCTTCCCGCCCAGCCGCATCAGGGCCGAGGTCAGAAGCGTCGTGGCGGTGATCCCGTCCACATCGTAATCGCCGTAGACCAGGATCGCTTCGCGCTCATCGATGGCTTTCCAGATCCGCGCGGTGGCGCGGTCCATGTCGCGCATCGTGAAGGCGTCCAAGAGCCTATCCAGGCTGGGCTCGAGGAAATTCTGAACGTCCACCGAGGAGTGGAAGCCCCGGTTGGCCAGCAGGGTCGCGTACGTGTGGGAAATTCCGAGCTGAACGGCAAGCTCCTGGGCGTGCTCCGGAGCTGCAGGGCTACGGAGCACCCAGGCCTTCGGCGTGGATGCGCGCAATTTGGTCCTCGGTTCTGTCAGGGCAGGGTTTCGATTGCCATCAGCGTAACACGTTGAAAATTCTGGTGTCAACGGAACGCGAGACAGCGCCTCCTGCTTCCCGCTAAATCAGGTAGCCGCCGGAGATTGTGAGGGTGGAGCCGGTGATGTAGCTCGATTCCTCGGAAAGAAGAAAGAGGGCGGCGCGGGCGATCTCGCGAGGGGTGCCGAGGCGGCGGGCGGGGATGCGTTTCACGAGCGCCGAAGCCCCTTTGGGCAGGCGGCCCGTCTGGATCACGCCGGGGAGGATCATGTTCACGGTGATCCCGTTCCCGGCCTCCTCCTGGGCCACGCTCCGCGCGATGGTCAAGAGCGCCACCTTGGCGGCGCGGTAGGCGTGCGCGCGGCCGCCCGCCCGCGGCGTGTCCCCCCCCGCGACACCGAAGAGAAGAATTCTCCCGTAGCGCCGGCGGCGCATTCCGGGCAGGGCCTCCTGGATCGAGTGGATCGCGCTCGTGACGTTCGAGCGCGCGAGCGCTTCCCATTGCTCGCCCGTCAGCCGCGACAGCGGCCCCTCCCAGTACTCCCCCGGCGCGTGAACGAGGAGATCCGGGCCCCCGGTGCTCGAGGCGGCGCGGCGGAACGCGGCGTGCGCCTGGGTGCGTTTTTCCGCGTCGGATCGAAGCGTGAGAAGCGGCGTCCCGCGGGCGCGGGCGATCGCGCTCAGCTCCTCGAGCGCCGTCCGGCTCCGGCCCGTGGCGAGAACACGGGCTCCCTCGCGGGCCAGGGCGAGGGCCACGGCGCGCCCCAGGCCGCGCGAACCTCCGATGACGAGCGCGGATCGGCCGCTGAAAGGACCCTCGAAGCCGAGGGCGGTTGTGCGAGGCACAGGGTGTGCTACTATAGCTGGCTTCGGACGCAAGTCAACCAACCGGCAGGAGTGTCATGAACGACCAGCGCTGGGAAGAAGTCCTGCGCCGCCTGGACCGCCAATTCGGCGACCTCGAGTTCGACGAGGTCGAGGACGAGGAGACGCACGCGGTCGTCGAATCGGTCCTCTGGCGAAGCCCCATGGGACGCATGAAGCTGGCACGCACGACCCGCCCCCTCGTCGTGGACAAGAAGCTCCACTACTCGAACCGGGCCGGCGGCGGCTCCCACGTCGAGTACGTCTACTCCGACACGGAAACGACGAGCCGCATCCGCCTCTACCGCTGGTCCGACCCGCTGAACGACTGGGAAGAGATCGACGCGAGCGCGTTCGGCGAACCTCCGAGCCGCTGACCTGCCCTAGATGGATCGTAACCTCGGCCTCGAGCTGGTGCGTGTCACCGAGGCGGCCGCGCTCGCGACCGCCCGCTGGATGGGACGCGGAGACAAGAACGCCGCCGATCAGGCCGCGGTCACGGCGATGCGCCGCGTCTTCGACATCGTGGACATCCAGGGGACCGTGGTCATCGGCGAGGGAGAGCGGGACGAGGCGCCGATGCTCTACATCGGCGAATCGGTCGGCTCCGGCAAGGGCCCCGAGGTCGACATCGCGCTCGATCCGCTCGAGTGCACGAACTCCGTGGCCTACGGCCGGCCCAACGCGCTCTCGGTGATCGCGCTCGCGGAGCGCGGAAGCCTCCTCCACGCCCCCGACACTTATATGGAGAAGATCGCGGTCGGCCCCAAGGCCGCCTCCGTGATCGACCTGAACCGTCCTGTCGAGGAGAACCTCAAGGCGGTGGCGGACGTGAAGGGATACGAGCTCGAGGATCTCACGGTCGTGGTGCTCGACCGCCCGCGCCACGAGGCGCTCATCCAGAGGATCCGGCGCACCGGCGCGCGAATCCATCTGATCCCCGACGGCGATGTCTCGGCCGCCATCGCCACCGCCATCGACTCCACGGGGGTCGACGTGCTGATGGGAATCGGAGGCGCGCCCGAGGGGGTGCTGGCCGCCGCGGCGCTGCGCTGTCTGGGCGGAGCGATCCAGGGGAAGCTTCTCTTCCGGACCGACGAGGAGCGGGAGCGGGCGCGCAAGATGGGCATCGAGGACCACTCCCGCGTGTACCGGGAATCGGATCTCGCCCGCGGGGAGCAGATCGTGTTCGCCACCACCGGCGTCACGGACGGCGACCTCCTCCCCGGCGTGCGCTTCCGCGCCGACGGCGCCGACACGCACTCCATGGTGATGCGAGCCAAGACCGGCACCGTACGCACCATCCGTACGCAGCATCGGTTCGAGCACGAGCCCGCCTACCGCCGCTGAGACGCGCATGACCCCCTCCGAATCTTCCCCGCTCCGCATCCTCGCGATCGGGGCGCATCCCGACGACGTGGAGATCAGCTGCGGCGGAACGCTGGCGCTCGCCGCGCGGCAGGGATTCCAGGCCCTGGTTCTGGATCTGACGCGGGGCGAGCTTTCCACCAATGGAACCGTCGAGGAGCGGGCGAAGGAGGCGGCCCTGGCCGCGCGCGCCCTCGGAATTGCCGACCGGCAAAACGCCGGGCTCCCGGACGGAGGAATCGACTCGCGCGACGCGGAGCAGGTTCGCCGGGTCGTGCGAATCTTACGTACGCTGCGGCCCTCGGTCCTCTTCACGCACGCTCCGCGGGACCGGCATCCCGATCACGTGGAGGCCTCGCATCTGGTGGATCGGGCGTGGTACCTGGCCGGCCTCCGGCAGTACGACGGCAAGGAAGGGACGCCCCACCGGGCGGAGGGCCGCTACCACTTCATCTCGCGGATCACCCTGGAGCCCACGTTCGTCGTGGACATCACGCCGGTGTGGGAGGAGAAGAAGCGCGCGATCCTGTCGCACGGCTCGCAGGTCGGGCGTGGCCAGGGATCGGTGTCGACGCCCCTCAACGATCCCGACTTCATGGAGCGCATCGAAGCGCGCGCGCGCCACTTCGGCAGCCAGATCGGAGTCCGCTACGGAGAGCCGTTCCGCTCCACCGAGCCGATCGGCTTTCGATCGCTCGCCGCCCTGATCGGAAGCGCGCGCCCGGAGCCGGGGTCCTTCACGGGCTAGCGGGCGTTCCGGACTTCCCTTCCAATGCCGCGCGCTCCCGGTTCCAGCGCGCCAGACGCTCCGTGTAGCGAGCCGCGCCTCCCGAGTATTTCACCGCGCGCTCCATGGCCAGGATGGCGCGCGTGAGCGATCCCGAGCGGTACTCGGCCTCCGCCAGCGTATCGAAGAGAATCGGATCGCGCGGACGCAGGGAGGCCGCGGTCTTGGCCAGCCGGACCGCCTCCTCCAGAGCGCGATCGTGGGTGGCGAGAAACCACGCCAGCTCGTTGACCGCGTCCGCATCGCTGGGCTTCCGGGCCACGGCGGCGCGGAATCCGGCCTCGGCGCTCTGGTACTCGCGTTCCGCCGAGATCGGATCACCTCGGCGTTTCGCGTCGTCCCCGAAGCGCGCGTAGGCCGCCGGCAGGAACGTCGCGGCGTGCACCGCATAGAGATTCTTCAGGCCCTGCACCGCGTCGGGCGCCGCGTCGACCCGGAGATCGATCAGACGATCGGACCACCCGCTGGGGCCTCCTCCCTCGCGCACGACGAGGAGCGCCGAGGACTCCACTTCATCCCGGAGGGGCGCGACCGCCTCCGCGGCCTCCACGGCCGCGATCAGACGCTCGGCCAGGGTTCCCGTCGTCAGCTCGAAGGCCCGGGCCATGGCGTTGAGCGGCTCGGACCCGCGAAGGGCGACCCCCTGGCACACGTACCCTTTCCCGAACCGCTCCCCCGACCAGGCGGGGCAGCGGTCTCCGGTGGAAGCGGCCACGCTTCCCCCGCGATCCACCATCGCAATCTGGCGCTCGGCGCGCCGCGCGTCCTGGGCGAGCAGCGTGTCGAGCACCATGCGCGCGGGGCGGCCCTCGGCGCTCCGCGCGAGCGCCGTCTCCGCGGCGTGAGGATCGGGGAGCTCCAGGGCGAGCCACGCGCCCGCGCCGGCTCGCGCCTCGATGGAGCGCGCGCCGACGGCGATCCAGCGGGACACCGTCGCGACACCCCATTCCTGCCGGATCGAATCCACGGCGACGATTCCGAAAGCGGCGGGGGCCGAGGAGGGGGACCCGGGATTCGAAGGGGCCGCGATCGCGGCGTGGGGAGAACAAATCAGGAGCCCAAGGAGCGCGCTGAGCCCCAGCGCGCGGGGCCCCGCCATCAACGCGAGCGCTTGCGCGCGAGCACGCGCTCGGCCGCGCGCACCACGTCCGGCGACTTGATGCCGAACGCGGCCATCAGCTCGTCCTGCTTTCCCGATCGGCCAAAGCGGTCGTGCACCGCCACCAGCTCGACCGGCACCGGATGGCTCTGGACGACCTCTTCCGCGACCGCGCTCCCGAGACCTCCGTGGATCTGGTGCTCCTCCGCCGTCACGATCGCGCCGCACTCGCGCGCCGCCTTCGCGATGGCTTCGGTATCCAGCGGCTTCAGCGTGTGCATGTTGATCACGCGCGCCTGAATCCCCCGGGACTCCAGCTCCTGAGCGGCCACCAGCGCTTCGTAGACCATCACGCCGCACGCGATGATGGCGAGGTCGGACCCCTCGCGCATCGTGTTCGCCTTCCCGAGCGTGAAGGGCGTGTCCGGCCCGGTCACGACCGGAACGGGCTCGCGGCCGAAGCGGATGTAGTTGGGATGGGGATCGTCGGCGGCGGCCACCGTGGCCTTCCGGGTCTCCCAGTAATCGCAGGGGACGATCATCTTCATGTTCGGGATGGCGCGTACGATCGCGATCTCCTCCATGGCCTGGTGCGTGGCGCCGTCCGGCCCGACGCTGATGCCGCCATGGGCGCCCCCGATCTTCACCGGCAGGTCCGTGTAGGCGACCGTGACCCGCATCTGGTCCGCGCTCCGGCAGGAGGCGAACGCTCCATAGGTCGCGAGGAAGGGAATCTTCCCCGTGGCGGCCAGCCCTGCGGCCACGCACATCATGTTCTGCTCCGCGACCCCGACCTGGATGAACCGGTCCGGGAATTTCTCCGCGAAGAAGGACACGTTGGTCGATCCGGAGAGATCGCCCACCAGCACCACGACCTCCGGCCGCTTCTGCCCGAGATCGAGCAGCCCGTGGCCGAAGCCCTCGCGGGTCCGCTTCATCTCGGGCTTGAGGAGCGTCGGCATCGCGGAATCCCGCACCGCCGCGGGAGTCGCGCCGCTCATGCGGCTCTCCTGGCGCCCGGCGCCACTTCCGGCGCGGTGTGGCTTTCGAGCCGCGCGGTCCACTCCTCGAGCGTGGTCCCCATCTCGCGAAGCGCCTGGTCCGCCTGCTCCTTGCTCGGCGGGATGCCGTGCCACTTGTAGTCGTCCTCCATGAAGGAGACGCCTTTCCCCATCACGGTGTGCGCGAGCACCACCGAGGGTTTCCCGCGCGCGGCCCGGGCGTCCTCGAATGCCTGGAGCAGCGCCGCCACGTCGTGGCCGTCGGCCTCGATGACGTTCCAGTTGAAGCTCTTCCATTTATCGTGGAGCGGCGCGATCCCCATGATGTCCTGGACGTCGCCGTCGATCTGCTTCCGGTTGTAGTCGATCACCGCGCAGAGGTTGTCGAGCTTGTAGTGCGCCGCGAACATCGCGGCTTCCCAGATCTGTCCCTCCTGCTGCTCCCCGTCCCCCATGACGCAGTAGACGCGGCGCTCCTTCCCATCCATGCGGGATCCCAGCGCCATGCCGGACGCCACCGAGAGCCCCTGCCCCAGCGAGCCCGAGGAGACTTCGATTCCCGGAGTGTCGTGCTTGCTGGGATGCCCCTGCAGGTGCCCCTTGAATTGGCGGAAGCCGAGCAGGTCCACGAGGGGAAAGTAGCCGCGCTCGGCCATCAGGGAATAGATCACCGGCGTGACATGGCCGATCGAGAAGTGCCACAGATCGCGCGTGGGGTCGTCCAGCTTCTTGGGGTTCACGTTCATCTCGTGGAAGAAGAGGACGGTGCCGAAGTCGGTGGAGGAGAGCGGTCCCCCGCTGTGACCCGACTGGGAGCGCGCCAGAAGCGCCATGATGTCGCGCCGCACGAACAGAGCGCGCTCCTGGAGCTCCCCCACGTTCATCGTCAGACGCGGCATTCGATCCTCGCTCAAAGGGTGAATTCCCGGCACCCAACGCGTTCACGCTACCGGATGCCGCGTCCCACCCGCAACCAGTTTCCCCCGTCACGCGTTGTAGTACATGCGGTCCTTGGGGTTTTGGATGACGCCGGTGCGCACGGCCCGCGCGACCTCCTCGATCCCGTCCCCGACGCGCTTCGTGGCGCGGAATCCCCACTCCCGCTCGATCCGGTCGAAGCGAACCCGATAGGTTCTCCGGTCCTCCTTCTCCAATTCGATCGTGACGCGCACGCCCGGCACGTGCGTCTCCAGCTCCTCCTTGAGGTCGCGCAGCTGATAGTTCTCGAGATTGTCGCCGAGGTTCAGGATGGGCAGCTCGTCGGACCGGAGCGGCCCGTCGATGGCCATCACGAGGCCGCGCGCGATGTCGGTGACGTGGACGAAGGGGCGCCACTGGGATCCGCCGAAGATGGAGACGCGTCCCTCCCGCACGGCCTGCTGGGCCAGGAAATTGACCCCGAGGTCGAATCGCATCCGCGGGGAGAGCCCGTAGACGGTCCCGAATCGCAGGAGCACCGCCTCGAACCCCTCGCCCCGCGGCAATTCTAGAATGCCCCGCTCCGCGTGCCAGCGCGTCTCGGCGTAGAGCGAGAGGGGCTTCGTCGGAGATTCCTCGTCCAGGATCTCGTCGCGCCCCTCGCCGTACACGCTGCAGGTCGATGCGAAGACGAATCGGCGGACTCCCGCCGCCAGCGCGTGCCGCGCGAGGGCGACGGTGGCGGTCCAGTTCGTCTGGACCGCCAGCTCCTCGTCCTGGGCGCACGCCTTGTCTCCTACGATGGCCGCGAGATGGATCACCGTCTCCACTCCCTCGAGCATCTCGCCGTGGGAGCGGGGATCGCGAAGATCCGCCTGCCTCACGGTCAGGGTGCCCTCGTGCGCCAGGTCGGTTAGCCCGTGCGCTCCGTGGAGCATGCGGTCCACCACGCGCACGTGGGATCCCCGGGCGAGGAGCTGGCGCACGAGCACGGAGCCGATGTAGCCCGCGCCGCCGGTCACGAGGACGGGCGCGCGGCTCAGCGTCGCACCAGAAGGTGAAGGTGGTGGTCGGCCGCGGACGTGGCGAGCGGGCCCTGAGGACGCAAGGCCACGTCCCACGCGGCCGCGCGCTCGAAGAAGGGTCGAAGCCGCTCCGATCCGCGCTCCCGCTCGGAAAGCTTCAGCGAAGCATGCCGGTGGAGCGAGTAGAAGAGATTCGATCCGAGGATCCGGCCGGTGAACTGCTCCCGGGTCTCCTCCAGAAGCGCGCGCTCGCCGAGGACCGCGCAGTAGTAGCCGCTCTCGTGCTGGATTCCGTCCCGGTAGGGGTTGTCCACCGGGTCGCGCAGGAGATCGCTCGATTCGTTGTTCACCGCGACGAGAAGAAGCCCGCCGGGACCGAGCACGCGCGCGCACTCGCGAAGCGTGGCCGCGCGCACACCGGGAGGCAGGTGCTCCAGGAGCCCGAGACAGACCACCAGGTCGAAGGAGCCGTCACCGAAGGGGAGCTGGTCGGAGCGAAGGCGGACCAGATCGAGATGGCGCACGCCGGCGCCGCGCGCCTTGCGGCGGGCGCGGTCCAGCATGCCCGGCGCCAGGTCCCCTCCCACGATCCGGATTCTCGGGCTCAGGCGCAGCGCGACCCGTCCCGTGCCGACCCCGAGATCCAGGCCGCGGCGAAGCGGGACCCCCTCGATGGCCTCGAGCAGGAGTCCCGTCTCCCATGCATCGTAGGCTTCGTTCACCGCCCGGGGCTCTCCCTGGCTCAGCACGGAATTCAGCTCGTCTCCGGCCTCGTGACGGGCAACGCTCCAGTAGGATGCCGCGCGCATCGCGTCATAGGTCTCCCCCGGGCTCATCACGCGGAACCCTGGACGAGGGGCAAGGCACTCCGTACAATGGCCCCACGCAAACGCCACGCGCGGGTGTACGCGCGCCGAGATCCGGAGGGGAACCGACGATGCTCGAAACGGAGGAGCTGGTCAGCAACCCGGCCGTGGAATGCCTTCGCTGCGCGAAGCTGTTCGGGCCGGTTCAGATTTTTCATCTGCGCGAGGATCCTCGCCGCTCGTACGTGCGGTGCCCGCACTGCGGCGCGAAGAATGAGCTGCGCGCCGAGGACCGTTACTGTATCCGCCTCGTCGGGCTCATCCCCGAGCCCACCCCCGACCGTCCCGGCGGCGAGGTCCGCTGAACGATTCCGGGCCCGCTCCGGAGCGCATGCGGGCGCGAGAGCCTCCCAAAAAAATTGGGCCCTTCCCCAAGAGAGAAGGACCCAGGAATGGTGCCCGGGGCGAGATTTGAACTCGCACGGGGTTACCCATACGCCCCTCAAACGTACGTGTCTACCAAGTTCCACCACCCGGGCTGAATCGGATCACTTTCCTTGCGGAGCGGGCGCACCACCACCGGGCCCTGCCGGCATCGGAGGCGTCTGGGCGGGCGCGCGATTCGCCGTGCCTGAAGCGGGCGCCGGATTCGACGGCGCGGTGCCCGGAGCGTTCATGGTCCCGGCGCCGGGAAGATTCGAGCCGCCGGGCGCGGGAGCGCCGCTGCTGGGCGCTCCGGCAGGCGAGCCCTGGATCGGCGCGGACGTTCCCTCGGCCGGTTTCTGCTGCCCGCGCCTGCGCGCTTCTTCCTGGATGAGGCTACGGCGTCCCGAGGTTCTCGACGCCTGAAGCCCGAGGGTCAGCGACGTGACAAAGAAGAGGACCGCGAGGGTGGTCGTCGCGCGGCTCAGGAAGCTCGCGGCGCCACGCCCTCCGAAGAGTGTCTGGGACGAACCGGCGCCAAACGTACCTGCCAGCCCCCCTCCCTTGCCGGATTGAAGCAGGATCGCCGCCATCAGGGCGATGCAAACCGCGATGTGAAGCGCTTGTATCAGGGCTATCAGAAATCCCGGCATCCGAAAACGCCTCCATTCTTCGCTAGGTACGGGTCAGACGGGTAGATTAGCACGCGCTCTCGGGGAGGGTCAAATCGGGGCGGCGCCCGCGGCTCCGGCCCTACTCCACCGCCGAAGCACGGCGCTCCGCCTGGATCAGCGCGTCCCCGATGGCCAGGAAGGACTCGGCCCGAAGCGAGGCTCCGCCCACGAGAAACCCATCCACCTCCGGGAGCGCCGCGAGGCCGGCCGCGTTCTTGGGATCCACGCTTCCTCCATAGAGGACCGGCGGATGTCCGGCCGCGCTCCCCCGGCCCATCCGGTTCAGCTCCTCGAGCACCCAGCCGTGAGCCTCCGCGACTTCGTCGACCGTCGCGACGACCCCGGTCCCGATGGCCCACACCGGCTCGTACGCCACCCAGAGCGGCGCCCTGGGCGGAATTCCCTCCAGCGCGCGGCCCAGCTGCCGGCTCAGGACGTCGCGCGTCTCCCTTCGCTCCCGCTCCGCGAGGGTCTCGCCGATGCAGAGCAACGGCAGGAGCCCGGCGCGCAGCACGCCCTTCATCTTGCCGTGCACGGTGGCGTCGTTCTCGCAGAAGAGCCTTCTCCGCTCGGAATGTCCCACCAGCGCCAGCTC
>DASQAV010000088.1:0-12950 GCA_035635575.1 Candidatus Dormiibacterota bacterium
GCGTAAAGGGTTCCGTCGCAGTTGAAGAGCGCGATGCGCGTGCCCTTCACCACGACCACCATCCCCTTGCCGGGGTCGAGGTCACCCACCCTCGCTACCTTGTGGAACTCAGACCCCACCTGCCCTCCCCGAAATGAAAAATCCGGCGCCCCTGAGCGGGACGCCGGACGAATTCTCGATGATCGCTTGCCGAGCCGCTAGTTGCTTCCGCAGCCCCCGCCGCCACAGCCGCACCCACCACCCTGCGCGGGCTCTTCACCGCTCTCCGCGGTCGCGAACGAGTTTCCGCAGCCGCAGCTCTTCACGGCGTTCGGATTGTTGATCTTGAAGCCCTTCCCGCCGAGCGAGTCGTCGAAGTCGATCGACGCGCCCTTCAGGTGTTCGTAGCTCGCCAGGTCGACGATGACCTTGACGCCCAGGCTCTCGAACGTCTGGTCCTCGGCGGTCGCCGGCTCGTCGCAGATCTCCATGCCATAGGAAAGACCGGAACAGCCGCCTCCGGCGACGAACACGCGCACGCCTTCGTACGTGCCACCGTTCTGGCTCATGATGGCCTTGATCTCGGCAGCAGCTTTTTCGGTCAGATTCACCATGCTCAAGAAATCCTCCTGAGAACGAGTCTAGGCACCGCTTCCCTCTGTGTCAATTTGGATTACCCCAGCGGCCAGGAGATTCGCCCGATTCCACTTACCGGGCATCTGGCGCCCCCTTTTGCCCCCGTGTTTTCCGAGACTTCAGTCCCCTCCAGGGTATCGGCCCCTCCTGGCGTCTCCCAACATGCAAAATGCGCAAGAGATTGGTGCCCCCGGCCTTGGTCGTGGTCCCGGCCATGGCCACCACCCAATCCCCGCGATGAACCAGCTTCTTCTTGAGAAGCTGCTGGATCCCCAGCTCCACCATGCGATCGGCGGTGCGCCAGTGCGGCACCATGACCGGCATGACGCCCCAGGCAATGGTGAGCCGGCGGCAGGTGGAGCCAAGCGGCGTCAGGGCCATGATCGGTGCCGAGGGCCGCGCCTTGCTCGCCAGGCGCGCGGAAAACCCCGTATGGGTGAAGACCGCGAGCGCCTTGGCGCGAAGCTCGTAGGCGGCCTGGTAGGCGGTGTGCGCCAGCGCGTGGGTTGGCGAGGCGAGGGCGCTCTGGTAGTCCCCGGTCCGCCGGCGAATCATGGGGAGGGTCACCTCCTCGGCTTCCACGGCAATGCGCCCCATGGTCCGCACCGCGCGGTCGGGATACCTCCCCACCGCGGTCTCCGCGCTCAGCATCAGCACGTCCGTCCCGTCGAAGATCGCGTTCGCGACGTCCGAGGCCTCGGCCCGGGTGGGGCGCGGCGATTGGACCATCGACTCGAGCATCTGGGTCGCCGTGATCACCAGCACTTCGCGCTCGTTGGCGCGCTGGATGATCCGCTTCTGCAAGATCGGCACCCGCTCGGGCGGATATTCCACGCCCAGGTCCCCGCGCGCCACCATCACCCCGTCCGCCTCGCCCAGGATCGCCTCGAGATTCTCGATGGCCTCGCGCCGCTCGATCTTCGCGATGATGAGGGGTGGGTCCTTTTCCGGGAGCAGGCGCCGGAGCTTCTGGATATCCTGCGCGGTCCGCACGAAGGAGAGCGCGATGAAGTCGATCTGCATCCGGAGCCCGAACTCGAGGTCGCCGCGATCCTTCGCGGTGAGGGAGGAGGCGCTCAGGGCCACCCCCGGGAGATTCATTCCCTTGTGGTCCTCGAGCTTTCCGCCCACCACGACGCGGCAGCGGAGGCCGCGCCGCTCCCTCCGGATCACCCGGAGCTCGATCTTGCCGTCGTCGAAGAGCACGCGATCCCCCACCTTCACGTCGCGCCTCAAGCCCGAATAGACCACGGGGATCACTTCCGCCGTGCCCCTCACGCGGCGGTTCGTGACGAGGACCTCGGCTCCCTGGCGCAGGAACACGGCTCCGCCCTGGAATTCCCCGACGCGGAGCTTGGGTCCCTGGAGGTCGAGGAGCAGTCCAACCGAGCGGCCGACGTGAGATGCCGCGGAACGGACGCGGCGAATGGCGCGGGCGTGAGACGCCCGGCTGCCGTGGGAGAAGTTGAGTCTGGCGACGTCCATTCCCGAGCGGATCAGGCGCGCGAGAACCGCCTCCTCGGCGCAGCTCGGGCCTACCGTCGCGATGATCTTGGTGCGGCGCACTAGAGGGCGAGTGTAGCCATCACCTCTTCGGCATGACCCTCCACTTTGACGCGACGGAACACATGCTCGACTTTGCCCTCACGATCGATCACGAACGTCGTGCGCTCGATGCCCCAGAAGCTCCGGCCGTAGAGACTCTTCTCCTTGTAGGTCCCGTACTGCCTCGAGACCGCGGCATCCTTGTCGGAGAGAAGCGGGAACGGCAGGCTGAACTTCTGGGCGAAGCGCTCGTGGCTCAGCTCATCGTCCAGGCTGACGCCGAGGACGATCGCGTCCTTGGATTCGATCCGCGGAAAGGAATCGCGAAAGCCGCACGCTTCCATGGTGCAGCCCGGCGTGTCGTCCTTGGGATAGAAGTACAGGATGACGCGCTTGCCGCGGAACTCGGAGAGCGTGACGCGCCGTCCCAGCGTGCTCGGCAGCGAGAACTCCGGCGCCGGCATGCCGACGGTGAGGCTTTCGCCGGGGTAGTCGAGCATATTGATCGGGCCACCCTTGCGGCGCTTCTTCGGCATGGGCGGAGGGCCCAGGGATGGATCGCGCAGCGCGACCGGAGGCGGGCCGTCCTCGAATTCGAGAAGACCCTGCGGAGCGCCCCCGCTGCCGCCGGCCGTCTTGGCCTTCATTCCAAGCTTCGCCTGCGTGCCCCCGCCGGCACTCGCGATCTTCGGGAAGCTCTGGCCTCCCCCGACCTGCTTCAACGTGGGCTGCTTGGAAGCGCGCCCGACACTCGGCTTCGAAGGACGCTTGGCGGCGGCGCGAGGGATCGGGCGCTTCGCCGCGGCGCGCTTCGGCCGCTTCGCGCCGGCGCGTTTCGATTTCGGACGCGCCGAACGCTTCGACTTGGCACGCGCCTTGGGACGAGACTTGGTTCTTGCTTTCGGGCGTGACGAACGGCGCGATTTTGACTTGCGCGCCGCGGAGGCGCGTTTCTTTATCTTCTTGGGTTTACGCGACTTAGACTTACGGCCCGAGCGTTTCCCTGCCATGGATCGCTCCTTTTGGGGAGAGAAGCCCAACAGCCTATCCTGAGCCGGGATACTAATTCGGCGGGCCACTGCGTTCAAGGTTTGGTATGGGGCGTAAATCTACTGTTTTCGGGCACCTATTTCAGCGCTTGGGGGCTCCGGTGGAGATTTCAGTACTTGGGGCGGGCGTCCGTGAAGATCGACTCGTCCATCGCAGCCGGAACCGCAACGTTTTCGAACTCGAGCATCGTGGGCTTGCCTTCGAAGCGATGGAGCGTCGACAGGTGAACCGGGCCGAGCTTGGTCCAGCCTTCCCAGGTCGCGGACTGGGCCGGAGGCTTCATGTCTTGTAATAGATAGTCCCATCGATCCATGAAGTGGGTCTTGCGGTTCACGTAGAGCCAGTAGTGATCCTTGGGCGTGAGCCCAACGCCGGGATCGAACGTGAGCTCGAGAACGTCCCACTCCACGCCGTCCGGGCCCTTCTTCATGGCGTCATATTTCAGATTGGTGCCGGGGTCGCGAAGCTTGAACGGCATCATGAGCCAGTAGCTGTCGTTCACCCAGCGCTCGTAGCCGTTCTGCACGCGCCCCGCGATGGTTGCGGAATCCTTGTCGGCAAACCCGGCGGTGAAGGATTTCCCCGTCCGGTCCGCCAGGTTCACCACCGTCGCGACCATTTCGCCCTTCTCATCGGGGCCCTCCACGCGATCCCGTCCGTGGCGCTTGTCCCACCAGTGGCGGAAGCGGGCGAGCTCCTTGCCTTCCTTGACGACCACGAAATCGAACCGGACGTAGGGAACGGATTCCCAGCGCGAGACTCCCCCGAGAGCGTCGTCGAGCGAACGGGCCACCTCGGCCGCTTTCGGGTCGGCCTTTCCCATGGCTCGCGGGAGCGTGGCCGCGTACGCGGGCAAACAGAACGCGAGGGCGACGGCCAGAGCCGCCGCCCCTCGCTTGCGCGGTCCTCGCGGACCTGTTTGGGTTGCCCAACCCATACGCGCCATCGGTTCGATTTATCTCAGAGTTTTCAGGATCTCGATCAGCTTCGCCCGATCGGGCACCTTCCCGATTTCATGCACTTCAATGTGGCGGACGATTCCCTTCTTGTCGATCACAAAGGTCGCGCGCTCCGAATAGCCCTCGCTGCGGAGGATCCCGTACTTCTTCGCGACCTCCCCGTGCGGCCAGAAATCCGCGAGCAGCGGATACTCCACGCCGCCGATGGCATCGGCCCACGCCTTGTGCGTCGGAACCGAGTCCACGCTGAGGCCGAGCACCTGCGTGTCCAGCCCTTCGAAGGACTGCCGCTCCTTGCTGTATCCCGGCATCTGCACCGCGCAGACCGACGTGAACGCCAGCGGGTGAAAGACCAGGACGACGTTCTTCTTGCCGGCGAACGAGGAGAGCGTGACCTTGTTCCCGTTCTGGTCGGATAGTGTGAAGTCGGGCGCTTTGTCGCCGGCCTTCAGTGTGGCGGTGCGATCCTGTGCCGTCGTCTCCAACGTTGCCCCCTCCTCCTCAGATCTGGATGCTCATGATTGGTGCGATGGGACGTCGAGCGCGCCCGCGGTCTCCTCGGCAAGCCGCTTCGCGTCCTCGGCGAGGCGCTTCAAGGTCTCGGGATCGTTGACGCCCTTCTGGATTTCCTTGGGGATGTAGTCGAGCAGGTGCTTCAGACCCAGCGACTCCTTCACGAGCGAGCGGGCCACGACCATGCGCTGCACCTGGTTCGTGCCCTCGTAGATCTGGGTGATCTTGGCGTCGCGCATGTACTTCTCGATCGGGTAGTCACGCATGTAGCCGTACCCGCCGAAGATCTGGACCGCGTCCGTGGTGACCTCCATCGCCACGTCGGTGGCGAAGAGCTTGCACATGGCGGAGAGCTTGGAGACGTTCGGGGCCTCGTTGTCGACAGCCATGGCGGCCACGTAGACGAGATTGCGGGCTGCCTCGGTCTTCGTGGCCATGTCCGCGAGCAAGGCCTGGATCATCTGGAAGGAAGAGATGGGAGCGCCGAACTGCTCGCGGTATCCCGCATAGACCATGGCGTATTCCAGGGCGCCCTGCGCCAGACCCACGGCCTGGGCGGCCACGCCGGGACGCGCCTTGTCCAGGGTCGCCATCGCGTGCTTGAAGCCCAGCCCCGGCACCTCGCCCAATAGGTTCTTCGCGGGGACGCGGCAATTGTCGAAGTGGATCTCGACGACGGGCACGCACCGGATCCCCATCTTGTCCTCGACCTTGCCGATCCGGAACCCGGGCGTTCCCTTCTCGACCATGATCGCGCTCGTTCGGCGCGACTTGGAATTGGGATCCGTGACGGCGAAGACGGTGTAGATGTCCGCCGCTCCGCCGTTCGTGTTCCACTTCTTCTCGCCGTTCAGGACGTAGTGGTCGCCGTCCTTGACCGCGGTGGCGTGGAGGCTGGCGGCGTCGCTGCCCGCGAACTTCTCGGAGAGGCCGAAGGAGATGAGCTTCTCGCCTCGCGCGATCGGAGGGAGAAAACGCTGCTTCTGCTCCTCGGTGCCGCCCACCATGACCGGGAAGGTGCCGAGGGCGTTCACGGCGTAGAGCACCCCGACGCCGCCGCACGCGCGTGAAAGCTCCTCCACGCAGAGGCAGAGATTGAGGACGCTGCCGCTGCCGTCCTTGGGGCCGCCGTATTCCTTGGGCATCCAGACGCCCATGAGGCCCGCCTCGGCGATCGCTTCCTTGATCTCCCAGGGATACTCTTGCGCCCTGTCGTACTTGGCGGCGAGAGGTCGCACGACTTTCTCGGCGACCTGCCGCGCCTTGGCGCGCCATTCGAGATTTTGTGCGGTAAGGAAGCCTGACAATGCAGTCACCTCAGCGGTCGGGATGTGCGTGAGGCACGATTATTCCCGATCGGGCGCGGCTTTGTCACCACAAGATTCGGAGTCGCCCGGCCCGGCGTGACATGTCTCGACGCAGCCACGTAGAAGCGCCAGGGAATGGTCGCCCAGGGCTCGGGAACATTCTGGCAACCGATGCGCGCCGATGTCCTCACGGCGCGGTCGGGAACACGCTCGCCCGGCTCGATCCAGAGATCCGGGCCGGTGAGATCGGCGCGGTTCCATTCCAAATCCAGTCCGAACGCCTGCGCCAGCTTGCCCGGGCCCGACGCGAGAAGATGTGCGGTTCGAACGCCCCTCGCCTCCTCCATCCACTCGATGCCGTCGAGCGGCTCGAGTGCCCGGATCAGAACCGCAGCCGGCATGCCCTCGCGCTCCGTGACCGCGTTCAGGAGATGGTGCATGCCGTAGGTGAGGTACACGTACGCGAGACCGGGCGGACCGTAGAGCGGCGCGGTGCGCGCGGTGCGCCCGGCGCGAGCGTGGCATGCCAGGTCTCCTTCTCCCACGTACGCCTCCGTCTCCACGATGCGGCCGCGCAGCGTGAGGCCGTCGGCGCGGCGGCAGAGGATCGAGCCCAGGAGCTCGCGCGCGACGGTCACCGTGGGACGCGAATAGAAGGACCGGGGAAGAGGAGATGCCACGGGCGAAGTATACAGCCCGAGAGCCCTCAAGCTACACTCGCGCGGTGTCGCGATCTTCCGCCGAGCCTCCTTCGATCACACCCGAATCGCGCGTCATTCTCTTCATCACGGTCTTCATCCATCTCCTCGGCTTCGGCATCATCATCCCGCTCCTCCCCTACTACGCCGAGACCTACGGCGCGACCGGCATCACCGTGGGCCTCCTCACGACTTCCTTCTCCTTCTGTCAGTTCCTGTTCGCGCCGGTCTGGGGGCGGCTGAGCGATCGCGTGGGAAGGAGGCCGGTGCTGATCCTGAGCCTCCTCGTCACGGGGCTCTCGTATCTCGTCTACGCGGGGGCGCACTCCCTCGCGGTGCTCTTCCTTTCGCGGATGCTGGCGGGCGTCGCGGGCGCGGTGCTCTCCACCGCACAGGCCTACGTTGCGGACACCACGACGCCCGAGAACCGCACGAAGGGCATGGGGTTGATCGGCGCAGCGTTCGGCATGGGATTCATCTTCGGGCCCGCGATCGGGGGAATCCTGAGCCGCTGGGGATTCGCGGCGCCCGCGTACGCTTCCGCCGGGCTCGCGCTGGCGGCGGCGGGGTTCGCCGCGATCCGGCTGCCCGAATCGTTGCCGCCGGCGGTGCGCGCGGAGGCCGCGGCCAGGCGGTCGGGGAGGACCGGATTCCGTGAGGCATTCTCGAGGCCCGTCGTGGGGACCGTGCTCGGGCTCTTCTTCGTGGCGACGCTCTGCTTCTCGGGGATGGAGGCAATATTGGCGTTATTCACGCAGCGCCATTACGGCTGGGGCCCGCACCAGATCGGCTATCTCTTCGCCTATGTCGGGGTGGTGGCCGCCGCGATGCAGATGGGAATCGTCGGCGCGCTCGTGAGACGATTCGGCGAGCGCGCGCTGATCCGCGCAGGGCTCCTGCTCATGGGCGCGGCATTCGCGACGGCAGGGGTGGCGCCGCCGCTCGCGCTCTTCCTTCTCGCCATGGGAGCGATCGCCGTGGCGAGCGGGCTCCTGACGCCGTCCTTGTCCGGTCTCATCTCCATCGCGACGTCCCCGGAGGAACAGGGAGGGATTCTCGGGATGTACCAGTCACTCGGGAGTCTCGCGCGCGCGGTGGGACCCTTCCTCGGCGGGCTCGTCTTCGACGTGGTGAGTCCGGGGGCGCCGCTCTGGATGGCGGGAGGGGTGCTCTGGCTCGCCGCTCTCGCCGCGGCGCGATTGCCGCGGCGGGAAGGGGCGCGGAGCGTTCAGGGAACGAGCGAGGGCTCGACCGTGTAGCCGCCGTCGACTCTGGACTCCGCCACCGTGCCTGCCTACCCCGCGATCGACTTCTTGATGCTGGTGCGGAGCTTCTCCAGCCCTTCCGCGATCGCTTCCTTCGTCACGACGAGCGGCGGACGGAACCGGATGGACGTGGGACCGGACGCGATGACGATCACGCCCTCTTCATAGGCGGCGCCGATCACCTTGTCGCGGAGCGTGGTGTCCTTGAAATCGAAGGCGCACATGAGGCCCTTGCCGCGCGCGTTCGAGAGGTGGTCCGGGAACTCGCGCTGCAGGGATTCCAGACCCGTGAGGAGCTCCTGCCCGCGCGCCGCGGCGTTCTCCAGCAGCTTCTCCTCGGCCATGATCTCGAGGTAGCGCCCCGAGCGGACCATGTCCACGAGGGTGCCTCCCCACGTGGAGTTGAGACGGCTCGAGACGTGGAAGACGTTGTCCTCGATCTCGTCGATCCGCGTGCCCGAGAGGAAGCCGCAGACCTGGGTCTTCTTCCCGAAGGCCACCATGTCGGGCTTCACGTCGAAGTGCTCGTAGGACCACATCTTTCCGGTGAGCCCCAGCCCCGCCTGGACCTCGTCGAACACCAGCATCGCTTCGTACTCGTCCGCGATCCGGCGCAGCTCCTGGAAGAACTCCTTGCGGAAGTGGTTGTCGCCGCCTTCTCCCTGGATGGGCTCGATGATGATCGCCGCGATGTCGTCCTTGTTCTGCTCGAACGCCATCTCCATCTGCGCGACCGCGAGTGCCTCGCGCGCCTTCACGTCGCGGAGGTTCTGGTCGCTCAGCGGGAAGCGGGCCTTGGGATTCAGGACGCGCGGCCAGTCGAACTTCGGGAAGTAGGCCGTCTTCCGGGGATCGGTCGTGTTGGTGAGGGAGAGCGTGTAGCCGGAGCGGCCGTGGAAGGCCTGCTCGAAATGGAGCACCTTGTGCCCGCGCTCCTCGCGGTACCCGCGCGCGAAGTTCTTGCGCACCTTCCAGTCGAAGGCCGCCTTGAGCGCGTTCTCGACGCCCAGCGTGCCGCCGGCCACGAGGAAGAGGTGCGGCAGGTAGCTCGGCATGGCGTGCGTCCCGAACGTCTCCACGAACTCCGCCATCTCGACCGTGTACACGTCCGAGTTGGAGGGATTGTGGAGGGCCGCCCGGAGGAGCTTTTTCGTGAACTCGGGCGTCTTCATCGCCGGGTGGTTCATCCCGACGGGGTTCGTGGCGAAAAAGGAAAAGAAATCGAGAAGCTTTTTCCCGTGGCGAGAGTCGTAGATGAAGACACCCTCGCTCTTCTCGAGATCGAGGACGAAATCGAAGCCGTCCGCGAGCATTCGCTTCGAGATCGTCTCATGCACCTTGTCGGGGGTGATCTTCACCGACGAGGTAGTAAGGGTCGGGTTCATCCAAGGGCTCCTTTCAAGCTGGGTGAGGGTGACTCGGAATCGATCTTGATGCGGCGCTGCTCCTTCGCGGTGGCCAGGACGATGAGCGTGCGCGTCTGGCGCACCCCGCGAACCGTGTTCAGCTTCTCGATGAGGAGCTTCCGGAACGCGGCCATGTCCTGGACTCTGACTTTCAGAAGAAGCGAGAACTCGCCGGTGATATGGTGGCATTCGAGGATCTCGTCGAGGCCCCGAACCGCCTCGATGAAACCTGCTTCGAATTTGGGATGTTCGATGAATATCTCGACGAACGCCGTGATGTCCTGGCCCAGCTTCCGCTCGTCGAGAAGGGTGACGTATCCTCGGATGATGCCGCCCCGCTCCAGCTTGCGGATCCGCTCGTTGACCGAGGGCGCGGTGAGACCGACTGCCTTGGCCAGCTCGGCCTGCGAGATCTTGGCGTCATCTTGAAGGAGCGCCAGGATCTTTCGGTCGATGAGGTCGAGAGCGGCCCCGTTATCGTGTTTTGTAAGGCTGAGCGTGTTCATGTCCTTACATTATTCGGCATATTGGCTCTGCAAATCAACATTTATTTGGATAACGGCCCCACGCAGGCGGCTTGATGAAGGCGCCGTACGGGGTTAGGCTTACGGAAAGCAGCATCCCCGATCGCACCAGGAGACATCGAGAAATCCAATGAAACGACCCGAATCGATTAAAGGCGTTAGAGATAGCGGATACCAGCCGTTGACCGTGAAGCAGGAGATGAGGCGAAATCTCGTCGGCATGATCGAGCGCGGGGAGAATCTCTTTCCCGGGATCGTCGGCTACGAGAAGACCGTCCTCCCCCAGATCGAGAACGCGATGCTGAGCGGGCACGACTTCATCCTGCTCGGCCTTCGCGGCCAGGCGAAGACGAGGATTCTCCGTCAGCTCGTCCGGTTCCTCGACGAGTGGGTTCCCGCGATCGAGGGCTGCGAGGTGAACGACGATCCCTTGAATCCCATCTGCCCCGCATGCAAGCGCCGGGTGGAGGCGGAGGGAGATCAGGTCCGGGTGCGCTGGATCCATCGCGACGAGCGCTATCGCGAGAAGCTCGCCACCCCCGACGTGACGATCGCGGATCTGATCGGGGACATCGATCCCATCAAGGCCGCGAACCGGAAACTCTCCTACAGCGATCCCGAGGTTATGCACTACGGAATCGTGCCGCGGACGAATCGCGGCATCTTCGCGATCAACGAGCTCCCCGACCTCCAGCCCCGGATCCAGGTGGGGCTTCTGAACATTCTCGAGGAAAAGGACATTCAGATCCGCGGATTCCCGATCCGCCTGCCGCTCGACATCCAGATCGTCTTCTCCGCCAACCCCGAGGACTACACCAATCGGGGAAATATCATCACGCCATTACGAGATCGGATCGCGTCGCAGATCATGACGCACTACCCCTACACGCTCGAGGACGCCATGAAGGTCACCGAGCAGGAGGCGTGGACGAACCGGGGGGACGGGATCGAGGTGATCGTGCCCCACTACATCCAGGAGCTGGTGGAAACGGTCGCGATCCAGGCGCGGAAGTCTTCCTACGTGGATCAGGGGTCCGGAGTGAGCGTGCGCATGACGATCTCCCTCATGGAGAACTTGATCTCCAACGCCGAGCGGCGCGCGATCCGTACGGGAGAGCGGCGCCAGGCGGTCCGCATCTGCGATCTCCAGAATGGAATCGCCTCGATCAGCGGCAAGGTCGAGCTGGTCTACGAGGGCGAGCAGGAGGGCGCGGTCGCGGTGGCAAAGCACCTGCTCGGGAAAGCGGTGAAGGAGGTCTTCGGAAAGCACTTCCCCGACGCCTACAAGGCGAAGGAGAAGAACGAGGGAGCACCCTCGGAGTACGACGCGATCTTCCGCTGGTTCGCGCAGGGGAAGCGGGTCGAGATCTCCGACGAGCTCCCGACGCGCGAGTTCCACCAGCGCCTGGCCCAGGTCGCGGGGCTGGAGGAGCTGCCGAAGCGCTACCTCGGCATCAAGGATTCGATCGAGATCCCGACGGCGATGGAGTTCGTGCTGGAGGCCCTGCACCAGAACTCGATTCTCGCCAAGGAGCGGACCGACTCGAGCGCGCTCGCCTACACCGACATGTTCTCCACCATGCTCGGGAAGCCGGAGGAAGCGGAGGACTGACGTGGATTTCCGCTACTCCAAGTGGGACGAGCGTCTCACCCAGAATCTCAACTTCCTCAAGAACCTCCTCTCCCTCTACAACCGCCTGCTTCTCATGACGGACGGAGACGTGGACGAGGCGCTGCGCGCGCTCGAGGAGCTGGGGGATCGCTTCGGCTTCTTCAGCCCCAAGTTCACCATGGACGATTTCAAGAAGCACCTGAAAGCAGAGGATGCGATCCAGGAGGTGAACGGGAAGAACGTCCTGACGCGCCACGGAGAGCGGATGATCCGCCAGGATTCCCTCGATCGCATCTTCAGCGCGCTCGCCAAGGATTCCCAGGGAGAGCACCGCGTGCCGAGCACCGGCGTGGGCGGCGAGCGGATCACGGAGACGCGCCCGTACGTGTTCGGCGACAACGTCTCCGATATCGACTTCCTCTCGAGCGTGCGCAATTCGGTTCGGCGGCAGCGGGGCGAGTGGGGGGAAGAAGGGATCAACCTGACCGAGGACGACCTCGAGGTCTACGAGACCGAGCACTCCTCATCCTGCGCCACGGCGCTTCTCATCGACGTGAGCCACTCGATGATCCTGTACGGCGAGGATCGGATCACGCCGGCGAAGCAGGCCGCTCTGGCGCTCGCCGAGCTGATCCTCACGCGGTACCCCAAGGATTCGCTCCACGTGGTGCTCTTCGGAGACGACGCCTGGGAGGTGAAGATCCGCGACATTCCGTATGCCTCCGTGGGCCCCTATCACACGAACACGAAGGCCGCGCTCCAGCTGGCGCAGCGGATCCTCGCCAGGCAGAAGCACGTGAACAAGCAGATCTTCATGATCACGGACGGGAAGCCCTCGGCAATCCTGGATGGCGGGCGTCTCTACAAGAATGCGTTCGGGCTGGATCCCAAGATCGTGAACAAGACCCTGGACGAGGCCGTGCAGTGCCGGCGGAAGCGAATCTCGATCACCACGTTCATGGTGACGCAGGATCCGTATCTCGTTCGATTCGTCGAGCGCTTCACCCAGCTCAACAAGGGGCGCGCGTATTTCGCGGATCTCGAGAACCTGGGCTCCTACCTCTTCGTCGACTACAACCAGAACCGCCGCAAGCGCGTCAACTAGACTAGCGGCTCGCGAGAGCGGAAGGATCCGTCCCGGCCCACGTCGCGGGTTCGTCCCGGCTCAGCGCGAAGGTCAAGCCGGCACCCGCCGACGTCATTCCAAAATCCTCGTGCGAATTGAAGGACTCGTGACGGCGGATGCTCACGTCCAGAGTGAAGGTTCGCGTCACAAGGAACGAGAGTCCGCCCCCGAAGTTCATTCCAAAGGGCGCGGTGTTCGTGGGAAGACCATGGATGTTGACGTAGGAAGGGCCGTTTCGCGTTCTCAGATACACCCCAGCTCCCACGTCTACTCTCGGCGCGATCCGGTGCTGGAACGGCGCACCCATTTCGACCTGGAGGGTCACCGGCT
>DASQAV010000089.1:0-4554 GCA_035635575.1 Candidatus Dormiibacterota bacterium
GCATGAGCACGTGAAGGGCGTTCTCTCCATGGCGAACACCGGAACGCCGAACTCCGCGGGCTCCCAGTTCTTCGTCATGCACGGCAACGCACCCCATCTCGACGGGCATTACACGGCCTTCGGTCATCTGATCTCCGGGATGGACGTCCTGGACAAGATCGCAAACTCACCGACCGGTCCGAATCCTTCGATGCCCGGCGAGAACAGCAAGCCGATGGAGTGGACGGTGCTCAAGAGCGTCAAGATCATGTCGAAGTCGGCGTACCAGGCGATGGCCAAGCCGGCGGTGAAGAAGACCGAGGCGGCGAAGCCGGCGGAAGGCAAGCCCGCCGAGACCAAGTCGAGCATGGGCGGCGGCGGCATGGACATGGGAGCGGGGCAGAGTACGCCCTCGTCGTCGGGCCAGAGCCAGGGCTCGACCTCGAGCTCCAATCAGGCTTCGGGGCACCCCGGCCACGACACGGTCGAAAAGGCGAAGGACGCCACGCAGCCCACGACCCCTCCGAGCAGCGAGAACCAGGGCGGGGGAGAGTCCGGCAACTAGGGAATTCCTCTCTCACGGCAATCCTCGGGGCCGAGCGCGGTTGCGCTTGGCCCCGTTGCTTTGATAGCCTGAGCATGTCCGGAGGGCTCTTCCAACCCATGTCCCGTATCTACCTCGACCACAACGCCAGCACCGCCGTCCGCCCCGAGGTCCTCGAGGCGATGCTCCCTTATTTCGCCGAGCATTTCGGCAACGCCTCCAGCGTCCACGCCTTCGGCCAGGAGGCGAAGGGGGCGATGGAGGACGCCCGTGCCCAGGTGGCGGCGCTCCTGAACGCGACCCCCGGGGAGATCGTCTTCACGAGCGGGGGCACCGAGTCGGACAACATCGGGGTGATCGGGGGGGCGCACGCGCTTCCCTTCAAGGGACGCCACATCATCGTGAGCGCCATCGAGCACGACGCGGTGCGCCACGCGGCCGACGCGCTGGAGCGCGAGGGGTACACGGTGACGCGGGTCGCGCCCGACGCGCGCGGCGTGGTCTCCGCGGAATCGGTGGCGGCGGCCATCCGGCCGGATACGGCGCTCGTCTCGGTCATGGCTGCGAACAACGAGACCGGGGTGATGCAGCCGGTTTCGGAGATCGGCCAGGTCTGCGCCTCGCGCGGCGTGGCCTTCCACGTGGACGCCGTCCAGGTGGCGGGGAAGACCCCGATCGACGTGCAGGCCTGGCAGGCGACGCTCGCCACGATCGCGGGGCACAAGTTCTACGGACCGAAGGGAGTCGGCGCCCTCTACGTGAAGCGCGGGTTCAAGCCGGTGCCGCTCCAGTTCGGCGGGGAGCACGAGAAGGGAAGGCGGCCGGGAACGGAGAACGTCCCAGCGATCGTGGGCCTGGGAAAGGCTTCCGAGCTCGCGCGCGAGGAGCTGGATCGGAATGCGCCGCGCATCGAGCGGTTGCGCGACCGGCTGGAGAGCGTCCTCCTGGACCGCGTCCCGAGCGTGGTGCGGCACGGAGACGGCGCGCCACGCGTTTCCAATACGTCGCACCTCTCGTTCGTGGGCGCCGAAGGGGAGCACCTGATCCTCTCCCTCGACATGAAGGGCATCGCGGTCTCCAGCGGCGCGGCCTGCAAGGCGGGCTCCTCGCATCCCTCGCACGTGCTCCTCGCGATGGGCGTACCGCGCGAGATCGCGCAGGCGGCGGTGCGCTTCAGCCTGGGCCGATGTAGCACCGAGGAGGAGATCGATCGCGTGCTGGAAATCGTCCCCGCCGTCGTCCAGAAGCTTCGAGCCGCATCGCCCGCCGCAGCATCCTAGGAACCCCATGACCAACTTCATCCCGGAGCGGCCCTCGACGATTCTCGTCGCGATGAGCGGCGGAGTGGACTCCGCCGTGGCCGCGGCGATGCTGGTGGAGCAAGGGCATACCGTGATCGGCGTGACCATGAAGCTCTGGTGCTATTCCGAGGGTCCGAGCCCCAGCCGCGGGTGCTGCACGCTGGAGGCGATCGACGACGCCCGCGCGGTGGCGCGGCGCATGGGCTTTGCGCACTACGTCCTGAACCTCGAGAAGGATTTCCAGGAGCACGTGATCGAGGATTTCGTGGGCGAATACCTCGCGGGCCGCACGCCGAATCCCTGCGTGCAGTGCAACAACTGGCTCAAGTTCGGCGAGCTCCGGCGCCGTGCGGAGAGCTTCGGCTGCGATTACGTGGCCACGGGGCACTATGCCCGCCGCGGTTTCGACGCCGTGGGGCGCGCGACGCTCCTGCGCGCGGTGGATCACGGGAAGGACCAGTCCTACGTGCTCTGGGGGCTCACCCAGGACACGCTCCGGCGTGCGCTCTTTCCGCTGGGGCACCTCACCAAGACGGAGGTGCGGGCGAAGGCGCAGGCACTCGGGCTTCCGGTCGCGGACAAGCGGGAGAGCCAGGACATCTGCTTCGTCGAAGGATCGACCTATACCGAGTTTCTGAAGCGGCGATTTCCGGAGCGGCTCCGCGACTCGAAGCGCGGGGAGATGCGCGACGCCTCCGGGCGCCCGCTCGGAACGCACGACGGGATCCACTCCTTCACGATCGGCCAGCGCCGCGGTCTGAACGTGGCGGCGGGATCGCGGGTCTACGTGAGCGCCATCGACGCGGCCACGGGGACCGTGACCGTGGATCGCGAGGAGGCCCTGCTCCGGAGAAGCGCGCGGATCGCGCGCGTGAGCTATACCGAGGGCGCGCCTCCGGACGGACCGCGTGAGCTCCACGGGAAGATCCGCTATCTCCACGTGCCCGCGCCCGCGGTCCTGACGCCGCGCGAGGCAGAGACCGCGAGCGTCAGGTTCTCGGAGCCGCAGCGCGCGATGACGCCCGGGCAGTCGCTCGTCCTCTACGAGGGGGACCGGGTCGTCGCGGGGGGCATCATCGAGGAGACTTCGGTAGAGTGAAGCCTAGGAAGGAACGCACGGCGAGGGGAGCGGTCGATCTTCCTCGGTCTCGCAGAGGAAAGAGCCCTCGGAAGATCGAGCGCTCCCCCCTCCGGAGCATGCCACCCTCACCTTCGCCCGTACTCTCGCCCATCGAAGCCTGCGCGAACGTGCTCGATTTCGAGGCCATCGCGCGCGACCGGATGGAGCGGGCCTTCTACGACTACTACGCCGGCGGAGCCGAGGATGAGCTCACGCTCGCCGCGAACCGCGGCGCCTTCGCCGAGGTGTTCCTCCGCCCTCGCGTTCTGGTGGACGTGAGCCGGATCGAGACCTCGACCCTGCTGCTCGGGACCTCGGTCTCGATGCCGGTGCTGATCGCGCCCACCGCCTTCCACCGCCTGGCCCACCCTGACGGGGAGCTGGCCACCGCCAAGGCCGCGGGCCGTGCGCGCACGCTCATGGTGGCGAGCACAGGCGCCACCTACACGCTCGAGGAAATCGCCCGGGCGGCGAGCGGGCCGCTCTGGTTCCAGCTCTACGTGTACAAGGACCGCTCCCTCGCGCGGAACCTGATCCAACGCGCGGAGCGGGCCGGATACAAGGCGCTCTGCCTCACGGTGGACACGCCCCGCCTGGGAAGCCGCGAGCGCGATTTCCGAAATGGGCTCGTTCTTCCGCCTGGAATCGAAATGCGAAACTTGATGGAGGCGGGGTTCGACATGAGCGAAACATCCCTTCTCGCGCACCGCCAGCTGGACTGCTCCCTCACCTGGGACGCGGTCGCGTGGCTGCGCTCCGAGACGAAGCTGCCGATCCTCCTCAAAGGAATTATCGCGGCAGAGGACGCGGCGCTCGCCGTGCAGCACGGCGTGGATGGAATCATTGTCAGCAACCACGGCGGAAGGCAGCTCGACGGCACCGAGCCGACACTGCGCGCGCTTCCTCGCGTGGTCGATGCGGTGGCGGGTCGCGCGGAGGTCCTCATGGACGGCGGCGTGCGCCGGGGCACCGACGTGCTCAAGGCGCTGGCCCTGGGCGCCCGGGCCGTGCTCGTGGGACGTCCCTGCCTCTGGGGGCTCGCGGCGGCGGGGGAGGAAGGCGTGGCAAGGGTGCTCGAGATGTTCCGCCAGGAGCTGATGCTGGCGATGGCGCTCTGCGGCTGCCCCGAGATCGGGGCGATCGACCGCTCGCTCATCGCGTCCGACTGACAAGAGGTGCCGGCACAACGTAGCGGAGGCTTTTCGTGATCCCGGTCCCGAATGTTCCGTCTCGTCCCGCCCGTTCCCGGCATCGGATCTCCCGGATCATGTTCGCGGCGCTCGCATTTGCCCTCTCTCTCGCCGCCTCCGGCGCATTCCCCGAGCCTCTCTTCGAAGCCGCCCGATCGTTCACGACGGAACTGGCCGCATTCTCCTTTTCCGTCGTCACGGGCGATCTGAATTCCGATGGAACGAGCGACCTCGTGGTTCTGAACACCGTGACCAACGACGTGACCGTGCTCCTGGGACAGGGGGATGGAACCTTTCAGGAGGCCGCGAGCTACCCCGTCGGCGCCTTTCCGAACCAGGTCGCGCTGGGATTCCTGGACGACAATGGCACCATCGACATCATCACCGCGAACCAGGGGAGCATCTCCGTGCTCCTGGGCG
>DASQAV010000090.1:0-7545 GCA_035635575.1 Candidatus Dormiibacterota bacterium
CTACCGGGGCGATGTCATTCGCATCTACGGTGCTGGCTACTGGCGGAAAGGAAGGAGAGTCTATGAGCGGGAGAATCCGATACACAGACGAGCCCCTCGGAAGCCTAAAGGTCGTCGATGACTTCCTTCCGCGGCCTGAGGATCTGGTGTTTCGTGAAGAGGGAGTAAAGGTCACCATCTCCCTCAGCAAGCGCAGCGTGAAGTTTTTCAAGAATGAAGCTCGAAAGCACAAGACCCAGTATCAGAGGATGATCCGCCACCTACTTGATGCGTACGTGGACCGACACTCCCCACGTCCAACCCATGCCCGCGAGAAACCGTCGCGCACCGGTTATCGCGCACGTGGCTGAAGTTGTAACGGGGTAAGGGTTTTGGCTGAAGAGGAGCGTCACTAATGAGAAGGGAATATGACTTCACGAATGCCCGCCGTAACCCCTATGCCCGACGGCTCACCGACCCGGGCGCGAAGGCCGTCATGGTCGACCTGACGATCGCTCTCAAGAACCGCCCTGGCGCGCTCGCCGATATGGGAGAGGCTCTGGGCCGCGCAGGAGTGAGCATCGAGGGTGGCGGCGCTTGGGTTGTAGGCAACGAGGGCGTGGCCCACTTTCTCTTCCATGACGGAGCCGCCGCCCGCAAAGCGCTCGAGGCCGCCGGCATCAAGGTTCTAGCCGTGAAGGAAGTTCTGGTGCAGCGGCTCAAGCAGGACGTCCCCGGACAGCTCGGTCTCCTCGCGCGCAAGATGGCGGACGCCGGCGTCAACATCGAGGTCCTCTACAGCGATCACGACCACCAGCTCATCCTGGTGGTCGATGACCTCGAACGAGGGAGGAAAGTCTCCGAGGCGTGGGCTCGCGACCTCGGGCCGAAGGCGCGGACATGACGGACCGCGCGGAGCAAATCACGTAGATCCTTGGACTTCGGCGCCGACTAGCCACGGCAGCCGAGGCGCTCGGTTTTTCCGTCGATTCCAGGTCCCCGGTTGCACTAGATTCCCATCACTAGATCCATTCTGCCCCCCGCCCGCTTCTTCCTGGAGGTCCGCGATGAGCCTGCAACTCGAGAACCCCGTGATCTTCGGATTGAGAGAGCTCTACAACTCGTCGCCGGAGGCGAGACAGATCATCAGCCACTTCTCGGGCTGGAAAGAGGACCGGAAGGTCACCGGCGTGAAGCGCGTCCTCCGCAGACTTTCCAGAGACGGCTCCATGCTCCAGCGGCCGCAGATCGAGCAGTGCTTCCAGGCGCTCCACGCCATTGGATTGGGCGAGTTCATCTCGGGGGAAGGCGTGCGCCGTCCCCGTTTCGTCTGGGGATACCCGCTCAGGCAGCTCTCCCACGTGGCGACCGGAGAAGCCTGGGAGCTCGAGCCATTGCCAGCAACCATCACAACACCGGACCATGAGAACGGCGATGCCGAGGATGTCCTCGACAGCGGCGAGCCGCTCGGGACGGAGGCGACCGGGACGGAGGCGGCGGGGGTGGACGTGGCCGGGATCGAGCCGGCCGCCAAAGGCAGAACCATCAAGCACGCCTTCCGGCTGCGCGAGGACCTCTCCATCAAGTTCAGGCTGCCCCGCGACCTGACGATGACTGAGGCTGTGCGCCTGGCGGAATTCATCAAGGCCCTGCCCTTCGGCCCCTAGGTCAGCCCTCCCCTGGCGGACCCTGGGGTCCAGCCCCGCGGGCTTCGACGCCGTCGGTTATCCGTCGCGAGTGAGGTCGCCGCTGGGCTTCCGACCCGGGGGAAAGAACGGCAAACCCACGGCACGCTGATTGCCTAACCCTCCAGCGTGCCGCGCCTGGACACGACCTCGCTTGCGTGACGGCGCGGATCACGACCCGCTGGATGGGTTTGCCCTGAGACGGGGCGGTCGGGAAGATTGGCCTGCGACGTGGAACCCGGCGCAGGCCGCTCCCACGGCGCGGTGGAGGGACCGCGCTTCGGGTGGGTGGACGAAGTCCATGAACAGCCCGTGTCCATGCGGGGCCGAACGAAAAAGGGGAAGGGCCCGGCGCCCACACGGCTAAGCCTGGCCGGGCCCTCCCTAGCTTGGCAGTCTGTTCTGGGCCGCGGGGGGGCCGCGCGCCGTGTACGCGCGGCCGCCGGCCTAGCACCTGCGCGCCGGCCTGGCACCTGCGCGCCGGCCTAGTACACCCGCACCGGCAGGATCACCATGGGCAGCCCATGGAACGCCAGCCGGCGCTGGAGCGCCGGGCAGGTCTGGTTATGCAGCCACCGGACAATCGTCCCTTCCTTCTGGAACACCAGCTGCCCTCCGAACGTTACCGACCGCGGATAGTCCTTGCTGGCCTGCAGGCACAGAGCCTCCAGCTCATCCACGATGTCGGTGCCGATCGAGTAGCGGTACTCGGCGGGAATCCCCAGCTTCCTCGCGAAGTCGACATACTTCTGAAGCTCCCCTTCCGTGCTCTTCCGCAGCGCTTCCAGCTCGTCCGCGCCCTTGAACCTTCCGGAATCAATGGCGCCCACGGAAACGAACACGATCTGCTTGAACTGATTCGGGAAGATGCGGAACTGGTTCAGGAGCGAGTGAATCCCCAGTCCCCCGAAATTCGTGACCGTCAGGATCGCGGTCTGGGCGTTTCGCTGCATGGGCGCGGGGGTCGGCTCGCTCCGAGGCAGCGGCACCGACGTCAGCGTGTCATCGAGACGATGCAGGCTCTGCGCCGTCCGGATGTAGTGCCGCCGAATGGCCATGCACAGGAGGGTGAGAAGCGTCGTGACGAGCAGCGTCGCCCAGCCTCCGTCGCGGAACTTGAACGCAACGGTCCCGATCAAGAGCGACCCGGTCACGACGAATCCCAATCCGCTTATGGTCAGGGGCCCTTTCCAGGGCTTTCCTTCGCGCCTCAAGATCAACGCGTCCCGGATCATCCCCAGCTGCGCCAGCGAAAACGTGAGAAACACGTTGATGGAGTAGAGAACCACGAGGATGTGGACCGCGCCGTTCGTGAGCATCAGAACGACGCCCGCCGCGATTCCCATGAACATGACGCCGTTGGAGCTGACGAGGCGCTCCGAGAGGTTCGCGAAGCGCGATGGGACCCAGCGGTCCAACGCCATGTAGACCAGAACGCGCGGGCCGCCGAGGAATCCGGTCTGAGCCGCGACAAAGAGCAGAGCACCCGCCGACAAGAGCAGGATCGCGACGAACGCTTCCCCTACATGGCTGCCCGGAGCAAACAACTGCCCGGCCACCGCATACCAGAGCACGGCGTTCAGTGTTTTTCCCGGGACCGCGCTGACCTGATACAGGAGGTACCCGACCAGGATTCCGCCCGCGATGAAGGCGAGCGAGAAGGCCATGTACCGCATGGTCACCTTGGCGGTTTCCACCTTGGGCTCGCGAAGCATCGGCACGCCGTTGCTCACGGCCTCGATCCCCGTGTACGTGCCACCACCGAGCGTGAACGCGCGGAAGAGAAGCATGATCAGCGGAATCCAGCCCGTCGACTGTACGGCGCTGTAGGACTGCTCGCGAAGATGGGTCACCTCCATCGGGATCTGGTGGAAATTGAGCGCGATGCCCGCGACGATCGCGCCCACGTGGCTGAGGACAAAGATGAGGAAGATGGGCGAGATCACGGCAACCGATTCGCGGACGCCCCGGAGATTCAGGAGCGTGAGCCCTGCGAGCAGCGTGAAGGTGAACGTCATGCGGAACGGCTGGAGGCTGGGACCGAAGAGGCTGAAGATCGACTCGGAGCAGCTCGCGAGCGAGATGGCGATCGTGAGCACGTAATCCACGAGGAGGGCGGTTCCGGACACGAGCCCCGCCGTCGGTCCCAGTAGCTTCGTCGCCACCACGTATCCGCCGCCGCCCGCGGGGAATCGCTCGATGATGCGCATGTAGCTCGTGGCGATGACGACCACGGTGAACGCGGTCAGGAGCGCGAGCGGAATGGCGAGGAAGGTGTTCTGGCCCAGAGCGTGGAACGCCGCTTCCGGCCCGTAAGCGGATGAAGACAGCCCGTCAGCGCCGAGCCCTACCCAGGCCAGGAACGCGGCCAGCGAGATCTTCTGGTAGAGGTGTGGGTCGGTAATCCGGCGTGCCGGGCCGACGGCGATCTCGAAGGCCCGCCTGAAGATCCGGGTTGTGCGGGAAAGCTCGACCGGCCCACCCGGCTCGGGAGGTAGTTCCGGGATGCTGGGGTCAGGCCCTTCCGGCGAGTGCTCGGACATGGAAGCCGTCGACTATACCGAAAAAACACCGCCCCGACGAGCCAAGCTCGCCGGGGCATGGGGTGCATCGTCTCTTGAGGGGCTCTCTGATCGGCGCCCCGCCGCGCGTGGTACGCGCGAGAGCGGCTCGCAGTCACCCCTCAGGACGAGGTTAGACCGTCGTCACGTTTGCAGCCTGCTTGCCTTTCGGACCCTCGACGATCTCGAACTCGACCGCCTGGCCCTCGGCGAGAGTCTTGAACCCCTCGCCCTGAATGGCGGAGTAGTGCACGAACACATCCTCGCCACCCGGCTGCTGGATGAACCCAAATCCCTTGGACTCGTTGAACCATTTCACGGTGCCACGCTTACGCATTGCTTCACCTCCTCCCGAATTCGGGTCTCGAAATCAGAGAGACCCAAACGTTCTCCACACGCCCGCCGATCGCGCGCACGCATCACGCGAGCGCGGATCGAATGAGGAGAACGCTCTGTCGAAGCCTTCTATATTTTCTAGGAGAATGCGTCAGCGTAAGGACACCAGTCGATGCTTTGAACCTTGCTGAGTGCCAACGCTGAAGCCGTGAGGCAAGTGCGAGGCAACACCATGGAAGGTTTCCAAAGCAGTTACCTTTTGGCCGCTCTGCGCGGCCCGAATACGTGGGTACGTTAGCGTCGGCATCGCCATGCTGTCAAACGCAAAGTTGGGCGTTTCCACGCGGAAATCGCGGGGCCATTTTCGAATGGCCTTCCTTGACCGCGCCGGGCTCCGCACCGTAACGTGCGCCCCATACGCGGGAAATCACAAGGAGTTCCAACCGAATCACAGGAGTCCAGGGGGTCGCGTGACACGGGCCGGGATCATCTCCGCCATCCTGCTTACGTTCGCCAGCGCACCTGGGGTTTCGGTGGCCGCCGACCTGTCGATACATGTCCCTCCCGCGGCGCCCTCGGGCGTTACCGTGATGCCGCGCCGCGCGGCAGGTCCGGTGGAGCTGGTGATCTACAACAACGACTTCGCCCTCGTGCGCGCACCCTACGTCCTGAGGCTCGCGCGAGGCATGAACGACGTTCTCCTCGAAGGAGTGCCGCGCCGGATCGATTCCACCTCGGTTCGCCTCGAAGGAGACGGATTCCGCGTTCAGAGACAGTCCTTCGATTTCGACCTGTGGGGCGGCGACCGTGCATTCCGCCATTTCCTCGGTGACACGATCCGCTATCGATACGCGGGCAGGGCGTACCGCGGGCGCCTCGTGGGGATCGAAGGCGAGGATCTCTTCATCGAGCGCCGCGATTCCGTGGGCGTGCTCTCCATCATCAATCGCCACCAGATCTCCGAGCTCGAGCTGCCGTCGCGCCTGGGTCTGGCCACGCGCCCCTCGCTCCGCTGGGCGATCCGAAGCGGCGAGGCCGGCGAACAGGCGTGCGTTCTGTCCTATCTCACGTCCGGGATCGGATGGACGGCCGAGTACTCCGCGGTGCTCCTCCCCGGGGGATCCGAGGTCGAGCTTGCGGGCTGGGCGACGATCGTGAATCGCACCGGCACCACCTTCGACGATGCGAAGGTTTCACTCGTTGCCGGAGAGCTCCACCGGGCCGGAGAGACACCGGACCGCGGACCGGCGGCTGAAGAGTCTCCCGGGGCGGCGCTGCGCGTGACCCCCGGTGGCCCCGAGGATCTCTTTGCGTATCACCTCTATCCCATCGAGGGGACGATGGATTTGCGGCATCTCGAGACCACCCAGGTGCCGATCCTGAGAACCCTTCTCGCACCGGCAAGGCGCCGGTACGAGTACGACGGTGCGCGCGATGGATCTCGCGTGCGGGTGATGCTGGAGCTGGGGAACGAGAAAGCGGCGGGCCTCGGATTCCCGCTTCCGGAAGGGCGCGTGCGCGTGTACGAGAACGATCCCTCCGGTGCGCGAACGCTCGTGGGGGAGGACGCGATCGGACACACGGCGGCGGGAGAGAAGATCAGGATCCGGAGCGGTACGGCGTTCGATCTGGTCGGCGACCGGACGCGCGTCTCGCACACGCGCGTCTCGCGCAACGTGACCGAGGATGCGTATGCGATCACGATCCGGAACCACGGCCGCTCGCCTGCTTCCGTAACGGTGGTCGAGACGCTCTACGGGAACTGGGAAATCACCGCAAAGCCGGCGGCGTTCCGGAAGAAGGACGCCGATACGGTCGAGTTCGACGTGTCCGTTCCCGCCGGGCAATCGGCCACGGTGAATTACACCGCGCGGTACACTTTTTAGCCATTCGATGGTTCACGTCGCCGTTTCGATGAACCGCCTCGCCGCTGCCCTTGCCCTTGTCCTCGTGTTTGCCACAATGGGACTCCCAGCCACCGCGAGTGGCGCGCCTTTCTGGATTTTCTTCCGCGATCGCGGGGCACTCTCCCGACCCGGTCCCGCGCGCGATGCGGCGCTTCAGGAGGTGGCGAAGCGAATCACGCCACGCGCGCTCGCTCGACGCGCCAAGGCGGCCAGAGAGATCAAGGCAGCCACGACTTCGGATGACCTGGATCTTCCGCCCGATCCCGCGTACGTCGCGGCGGTGGGCGCGCGCTGCGAATCGATCCGCACCCGCTCGAGCTGGCTGAACGCGGTGAGCGTGGAAGCCGCGCCGGAGTCGCTGGCCCTGATCACGTCGCTGCCGTTCGTCGCGGACATCCGCCCGGTGGCGCTGGAGACCCTCGACGGGGCCGCCGCGGCGCTCCTGGACGACGTCGGACCCTCGAACTTCCAGACCGACATGATTCGCGTGCCCGAGGTCCACGCCATGGGCGATCACGGCGAGGGAGTCGTCGTGTGCGTGCTCGATTCGGGATTCGAGCTGGACCACGAATCCCTTCGCCAGCTCGAGGTCCGGGGCCAGCGCGACTTCGTGAATGGAGACGACGATCCCTCCTACGACCCGCGCACCGATCTACCCACCCAGTCGAATCACGGCACCGCGGTCCTCTCCACGATCGCCGGGTACGCGCCCGGGAAGCTCATCGGCCCCGCATTCCGCGCGGAGTATCTGCTCGGAAAGACCGAGCGCATCGGCTCGGAGATGCAGGTCGAGGAGGACTACTGGTGCGCGGGCGTGGAGTGGGCCGAGGCCGAAGGCGCGGACATCCTCACGAGCTCGCTCACCTACCACAACTGGTATCGGTGGCGCGATCTGGATGGGCGCACCGCCGTTGCGACGCGCGCTGCGAATCTAGCCCTCACTCGCGGACTCCTCATCGTGAATGCGATCGGAAACGAGGGCCCGAAGGAGGGAAGCATCGGCGCACCGGCGGACGCCCCCGCGGCGGTGTCGGTGGGCGCGGTCAACAGCGCCGGCGTCCTGGCGGGTTTCAGCTC
>DASQAV010000091.1:0-23677 GCA_035635575.1 Candidatus Dormiibacterota bacterium
CTTCCTCAGCTCCGACGCGTTGCTCAGCGGGGTCTCGGTGCCCGGGAGCACGGGGACGCCGGCGCGCAACGCGAGCGCGCGGGCGCTCAGCTTGTCTCCGAGCGCCCGGATCGCGGAAGGGGAGGGGCCGATCCAGATCAGACCTGCCTTCTCGACTTGCTCCGCGAACGCGGCCGATTCGGAGAGGAATCCGTAGCCAGGATGGATCGCATCGGCCCCCGCGGCGCGCGCGGCCTCGAGGATCCGCTCGGCGTGGAGGTAGCTCTGGGCGGCGGGCGCAGGACCCACGGGGAGCGCCTCGTCCGCCGCGAAGACGTGCGGCGCGTCCTGATCCGCCTCGGAATAGATCGCCACCGACCGAATCCCCATCTCGCGGAGGGTGCGGCACACCCGGATCGCGATCTCGCTCCGGTTCGCGATCAGGACCTTGCGGATCGGACGGGTGGGGACGGCGCGCGAAGGCCGGACGGCACGCGAGCGGCGGGAGGAGACGGCGCGCGAAGGTTTCTTCGACCGGGGAGTCATGGGATGCGCGCTACGTCAGAGCGGAATCAGGCCGTGCTTCTTGGGCGGAAGGGACTGGCGCTTGCTGCGTAGCGCCGAGAGCGCGCGGATCAATCGCGGACGCGTCTCCTGCGGCTCGATGACGTCGTCGAGATAGCCGAGCGCGGCAGCCACGTACGGGTTCGCGAACTTCTCGTTGTATTCGGCTACATACTTCGCTCTGGCCGCGGCCGTGTCCTTGGACTGCTCTATTTCTTTTCTATAGATAATGTTCACCGCTCCCTCGGCCCCCATCACGGCCAGCTCGGCCTGGGGCCAGGCCACGTTGTAGTCCCCGCGGATGTGCTTCGAAGACATGACGTCATAGGCTCCGCCGTAGGCCTTCCGGACGACCACCGTCAGCTTCGGTACCGTGGCCTCGCAGTAAGCATACAGGAGCTTGGCGCCGTGGCGGATGATGCCGCCCCACTCCTGTTCGGTTCCGGGCAGGAATCCCGGCACGTCCTCGAACGTGACGAGCGGGATGTTGAAGGCGTCGCAGAAGCGCACGAAGCGCGCCCCCTTGGTGGAGGACTTGATGTCCAGCACCCCGGCTAGCGCCTGAGGCTGATTCCCGACGATCCCGACGGGCGCGCCGCCCAGGCGCGCGAAGCCCACGATCAGGTTCGGCGCGTAGTGCTCGTGCACCTCGAAGAAGTCCGCGTCGTCCACGACGAGGCGCACGATCTCCTTCATGTCGTACGCCTTGTTCGATTCGCTGGGAACGATCCCGTTGAGGCGCGACTCCATTCGGTCCGGGGGATCCTGGGAGGCGATCCGCGGCGGATCGTCCACGTTGTTCGAGGGGAGGAAGGAGAGAAGCCGGCGGATCGCGGCGAGGCACGCCTCGTCGTCGTCCACCGCGAACTGCGCGACGCCGCTCTTCGTGTTGTGGGTCATGGCGCCGCCCAGCTCCTCGAACGTCACGTCCTCCTTCGTGACCTCCTTGATGACGTTCGGTCCGGTCACGAACATATGGCTCGTTTCCTTGACCATGATCACGAAGTCGGTGATGGCGGGGGAGTAGACGGCGCCGCCGGCGCAGGGCCCCATGATGGCGGAGATCTGGGGCACGACGCCGGAGGCGAGCGTATTCCGGAGGAAGATCTCGGCGTAGCCGCCGAGCGACTGCACCCCTTCCTGGATGCGCGCGCCGCCGGAATCGTTGAGCCCGATGATGGGGGCGCCGTTCTCCATCGCCTGATCCATCACGTTGCAGATCTTCTTCGCGTTGGGCTCGCTCAGCGTGCCGCCGAACACGGTGAAGTCCTGGGCGAACACGAAGACCAGACGACCGTCGATCCGGCCGAAGCCCGAGACCACGCCGTCGCCGGGAATCTTCCGGTCGGCCATCCCGAAGTCGGTGGTCCGATGCTCGACGAAGACGCCGGTTTCCTGGAAGGAGCCGGGGTCGAGGAGGAGCTCGATGCGCTCGCGCGCGGTGAGCCGGCCTTCGGCGTGGAGCTTCTCGATCCGCTCCTTGCCGCCGCCGAGCAGGACTTCCTGCTTGCGCCGCCTCAGCTCTTCGATGGGATTCCTGGGAGTCAGGTCCGTGGCCTCCTGGCCCTTCTGAGGGGTGGAAAGCGCAGGCATCCTATCGGAAGCGGCTCGGCGGCGCAATTGCGCCGGTCTCCTGGAGGGTCGGGCAGGGATGTACAATGCCGTCGCTCCGAGCCACCCAACCATGCGCTCACACGCTCTCATCGTTCTGGCTGTTCTTGCGGCGCTTCTCCTGACGCGCCTTCCCATCCTGCTCGCTGGGCCGAACCTTCACCTCTCCCTGCTCATGGACGATGCCGGGTATTACCTGGAGGGTGCGCGGCGAGCGGTCGAGGCACACTCCTGGCCGACCACCGACGGAATCGAGCCGACGAACGGCTTCCACCCTCTCTACATGCTTCTCCTGATTGGCATCCAGGCGATCGTCGGAACGGATCCGCACGTTGTCCTGCCGCTCGTCATGACGCTTCAGCTATGCCTGGGTGCGGCTGCGATGGTGCTGATCGCTCGCGACGCCGCGCTTCGGGGTGCGGGCTCTTCGGCGCTCGGGGTCGGCCTCCTGCTCGCTCTCAATCCGGGCTGGATGGAGCACGGCTTGTGCGGCGTGGAGAATGGCCTCTCGTCGCTCCTGATCCTCATCGCCGTCTTGCGCTGGGAGCGCCGGTTCGCGCCGGGTGCTCCGCCGGGGACCCTGCGCGCGTGGGCCGTCGACGGCCTCTTGCTTGGCCTGGCGGTCGCGGCTCGCACGGATTCGGCTCTCTTCGCGGCCGCCTATGTCACGCTGGGCATCCGGCGCAGCGCCCAGCGTCCCCGGCTTGGTGCCGCTCTCGCCGGTGCAGCGGTAGCTGCCTTGACGGCGCTCGTTGTCCTTGGGCCCTGGATTGCCGCGAATCTGAGCCGGTTCGGAACCCTTCTACCCGATAGCGGCCTCGCTCTCCGTACCCGCTTCGAAGCCGAGTACGGGCCGCCGTTCACGGTGGCCTCGTTGCGTGCCAGTCTCATGATCCTCGCGTTCTGGTGGTTTCGACTCCTGTGTTCCGGAGGCCTGGTGCCGCTCACGGGATGGGGCTTGGGGCTTGCGCTCCCGATCGAGCGCTGGAGGTCGGCCCGCGTTTCGCGGTGGATGCCCTGGGCCGTGGCAGCCGGTTGTGCCTTGACCCTGCTCCTGCGAGGGAACGACACCCTGGACATTCGGGATGTCCGCACGGCGGGACTCGAGATGGTCTTGGGAACTCTGGCGCTCGCCGGCGGTCTCTGCTCCGCTCGTCCGAGGGACGTCTTGCAGCGGCCGCTTTGGGCGATGCTCGGGCTGTATGCCGCGCTCACGATCGGAGCCTACTCGTTCGGCCTGCGCGCATTTCAACCCTGGTACAGCACGGGGTTGTGTCTCGTCGCGGTGTTGCTTCCCCTGGGGCGCGTGCTCGGACCCGCGCTCCGTGGCCGAGCTTCACTCGCCATCGTGCTGTTGTCCCTCGTGGCGGCGCAGGGCCTGCTTCGGAATCGAGAGCTCCTGGTGCGAGGCGCGCGGGAGAGGATTCACCCCCAGTACCTGGCCGAGGGGGAACGTCTTCGCGAAAGGCTCCATGAATTCGCGTCATCCGCAGCGGGACCGGTTCACTTCGCGTGTTTCGATTCCGGAAAGCTGAGCTACCTGGTTCATCCGTTTCCCGTCACGAACGCCGACGGAGTGATGAATCACCGTGCGGCGCTGGCACTGGCGAACGGGCAGCTCGACGCCTATTTCGCAAGCGCAGGAGTGACGCAGATCCTGGGCGAGCCGAAGCGAATCGCGGAATTCAGCGCCATCTCTCCCTTTCGATCCGTGCCGGACTCGTCGCTCGGCCGATATCTCGGGATGGACGTGTCCCGGTCGTGCCGAGGTGACCATGCCGAGAAGGGCGCCGGGCCGGGACGAGTGCCTCCCAGAAATGGGCGGGAACGTGTACCTTCAGTTGTAACGAGAACGGATAGGACCCTGTTCCACACCGGGAGGATGCGTTCCATGTCCAAGGGCAAATCCCACGACCGCGAGCGCCGCATCGATCGCGTCAACTGGATGGAGTTCGCCGAGGCCGTGCCGCGGGAGATGAACACGGTCCTGCTTCCCATCGGCACCCTCGAAGCGCACGGGATCACGAGCCTCGGCACGGACAACGAGATCCCGACCCGGCTGAGCGAGGCGATCGCGGAGCGCCTGAACGCCGCGGTGGCGCCGACAATTCCGTACGGCGTCACGGCCCACCTGGGAGCGCTCGCGGGAGGCACGCACGTTCCGGCCACGGCGTTCGGCGACTACGTCGCCGCGGTGATCGGAACGCTGGCGCACCAGGGATTCCAGAACATCATCGTGATGAACGGGCACGGCGGGAACACGGACGCGCTCCGGGACGCGACGCGTCGCGTGCACGAGGATCTGGGCGTCTACGTGGCGGTCTTCAACTGGTGGATCGAGATGAAGCCCTTCGTGGAGGAGTCGCTGGGGGTGCCGGGAGGGCACGCGGGAGCGGACGAGACCGCGGCCATGCTCGCGATCGCGCCGGATCAGGTGTTCCCGGAACGTTGGGATCCTTCGCTCGCGTTCGAGCACCGCGATTCGCTTTCAGCGTTTCCGGCGCCGGGCTCGCTGTTGTACTACGGCGGGAAGCGAAGCGATCCGGTTCTCGATGTGCGCAAGGCGGCGCGATTCTGGGAGCGGGTCGTGGAGCACGTGGGGGAGGTCCTGGAGGATCTGGTCGCGCGATGGAATCGCGAAGGGATGCCGGCGACGCAGCGACGCCGCGTCGCGGAGCGCGCGCGCAAGGGAGCGGATGGCAGGACGGCCGAGGCGGGCGCCCCCAAGTCCGCGCGCGAGAAGAGATGACGACAACGCTCGAAGACGACGGCATGTGCTTCTGCTGCGGTCAGAAGAATCCGATCGGGCTCAAGCTTCAGTTCGAGATGCTGCCGGACGGGCGGATGCGCACGGAGTGGACGCCACGCAGGGAGCACCAGGGCTTCAAGGACATCGTGCACGGAGGGCTGGTCGCGACCCTCATGGACGAAGTGATGATCCGGCTCCTCTACGCGCTCGGAATCCGCGCCGTCACGGCGGAGCTCTCGACGCGGCTCTTGCGTCCGATGCGTGCAGGGAAGCGCTACCGGTTCGAGAGCCGGCTCCTCGAGGACAAGGGGCGCGTGGTCACCGCGGAAGCCGAGGGGTTCGACGCGGAGTCGGGCGAGCTCATGGCGACGGGTAGCACGAAGTGCATGCGGCTGAAGGAGGGAGTGGGTCGCTGATCGAGCCGATCATTTCCGGCGTCCCAGCGGCCGTCCTCGTCCCGGATGATCCGCGCACAAAATTTGAATAATCTTGCGCCGCGGTCAGATTTTTCTTGACGAGTTTTGGGAATGACACGAGGGATACGTCGTATCCGCTCATGGAATATCGCGCCATAGCGTCCTCGGCGCCACTACGAGCCCGATCGTGAACGATCGATGGTGAACGCTGCTCCGGTCACGTAGACGCGTCCTGCGAGCTGGCAACGCCGTTCGAATACCCCGTGGTAACGTAGAAAACCCCCAATCGAGCGCAGTTCGAACTAACCATCCCCGTGACAAGGTGCTCCATGCGCGACTACACGTTGACCCATCTCAGCGATGCCGTTCTGCTTCGCGATCTCGCGACTCTGGTCGCCCGAGATCGAGTCGCGACAGCGACGTTGCTGGCCCACATCGCCGAGGTGGACGCCCGTCGGCTGTTCATTCCAGAGGGGTATCCGTCCATGCATGCCTACTGCGTGGGTGAGCTGCGCTTGTCGGAAGACGCTGCTTACAAGCGCATCCAGGCTGCAAGGGCCGCCCGGCGGTTCCCGGCTCTCCTTCCCGAGCTCGCCGAAGGCCGACTCCATCTGACCGCCGTGAGCCTGATCGCGCCCCATCTCACGCCTGAGAACGTGACCGAGCTGATTGAGGCCGCGACGCACAAAGGGAGATCGGAGATCGAGGTGATGGTGGCGCGGCGCTTCTCGCCAGACCAATTGCCGCCGAGGATCCAGGCCATCTCAGCTCCAATCGGGGTCCAACTTGCTCCAGAGCAAGTTGGAGCGCCATTCGCCGGCAGCACCGACGAAGCACGTACTCACACACGGGTTGAGAGTCCAGCACCCCAGTCAGGATCTGATTCGCAGGAGCGTTACTTCCTTCCGCTGACGATCGCGAAAAGCACACGTGAAAAGCTACGCCAAGCCCAGGCCTTGCTCAGCCATGCAGTCCCCGCTGGCGACGTGGCTCAGCTGTTCGATCGCGCACTCGATGCGCTCATCACGCAGCTCGAGAAGCGAAAACTTGGCGCGGTAGGCGGTCGTCCGGGTCGGAAGCGCAGGGCTCTGGAACCGGCGACATCCGAACATCCGACCGTCGGTAGTCGTTACGTCCCCGCGCACGTCCGCCGAGCTGTCTGGGAGCGGGATCAGGGCCAGTGCACGTTTGTCAGCTCGAGAGGCAACCGATGCAAGGCGACCCGATTCCTCGAATTCGATCATGTGGATCCCGTGGCCCGAGGAGGAGAGGCAACCGTGGAGAAGGTTCGTCTGCGATGCCGCGCGCACAACCAATACGAGGCCGAACGCGTCTTCGGATGGGGCTTCATGAACCGGAAGCGCCTCGAGTCTCGCCTCGCGAGGGCTGCCTCGAGGGAGATCGCCGCGGCTCGCGCTGCTGCGAGAGAGCGTGTCCAGGACGTACTGGCCGGTCTACGCGGACTCGGGTGCCGGGCTGACGAGTCGCGTCGCGCCGCCGAGTTCTCCGAGACGCTTCAGGGCGCCACGCTCGAGGAGCGCGTCCATGCGGCTCTTAGCTTCCTCGGTAGGAAATCGCCCCCACGCTCGTCCCCGTAACCCTAGCCGGGGCGCCGCCGGAATCACCCAGGCTTGGGGGCAATTGCCGCGGTGTCAGCTCGGCTTTCGAGCGATCGCCGCGATGTTGTTGGCGTCGTCGCATCCGAGGATCTTGCGCTTCACATACCCCGTGATCGCCGCCTTTGCCGAGACGATCGGCCCGGGATTCGCGGACGCACGCAGCACGACCCGATAGATCTCCACCTCCATCCCCTCGCACCGGAGCCAGGCCCAGAGATCCCCCGCGTTGTAGGTCTGCACGTGGGTCATGTCCCAGGAACGAGGATCGGGAATGTAGGCCGCGTTCGGCGTCTGAACGACCAGCACGCCGCCCGGTGACAACCGCGAGATCATCGTCTTCAGCATCGTGAGCCCCTCGCGAAGCTCGAGATGCTCGATCACGTCGAGGCACACGATCGCGCCGTACTGCCCACGCACCTCGTCGAGACTCCGATAGGTGTAGGTGCCTTCCGACCCCACATCCTGCGTGTGGTACTCGCCTCGGAATCCCGCGCGCTGAAGCTTCCGCATGATGCGAAGGTCCCCGGCGCCGACGTCCAGCAACCGCTCCGCCCCACGCACGGCGTCGAAATAGACGCGCTCGATCTCGCAGAGATCCTCGGTATCCCACCAGCGGCGCACGGGGAAGCGCGGCGCCCCTTTCCGGAGCAGCTCCTTCCGCTTCCAGTAGGTCTCGTACGCGGGATCCGTCGTACGCCTACTCCTTCAGGCTCTTCCGGAACTCTTCGGTGAGCAGAGGGACGACCTGGTAGAGGTCGCCCACGATGCCGTAGCTCGCGACCTTGAAGATGGGAGCGTCCTTGTCCTTGTTGATCGCGACGATGGTGCGGGAGGAGGACATTCCGGCCAGGTGCTGGATGGCGCCGGAGATGCCGATCGCGAAATAGACGGTGGGGTTCACCACCTTGCCGGTCTGTCCGACCTGGTGGCTGTGGTCGATCCAGCCCGCGTCCACGGCGGCGCGCGAAGCGCCGAGCGTGGCGCCGAGCACCTTGCAGAGCTTCCTCAAGATTTCGAAGTTCTCCGGCCCCTGCATGGCGCGCCCGCCGCTCACGATGATGTTGGCCTCCGTGAGATCCAGCATCTCGCCCTCGGATTTCTCGAATCCCACGACCTTGGCGCGCGGCGTCACAGGGGGCATGGGTACCTTTTCGACCTCGGCCTTGCGGCCTTGGTCCGGCTCCATCGGCGTGAACGTGTTGGGCCGCACCGTGGCCATTCGCGGCCGCGCGGCGCTCCAGGCGACCTTGGCGAATGCCTTCCCGGCGAAAATGGGGCGTCTCGCGATCAGCTCGCCGTTCTCGAGCTCGAATCCGGTGCAATCGGAGGCGAGCCCCACGCGGAGCCTTGCCGAGACGCGCGGCGCCAGGTCCTTTCCGTGCGCGGTCGCGCCCAGGAACAAGGTCTGCGGCTTCGCCCGGTCCACGGCAGCTTTCACGCCCGCCGCGTAGGCTTCGGTCGCGTACGGTCCCAGCGATTCACCCTCCACGTGCACGACCGTGTCCGCGCCGTAGGAAGCCAGGCGCTCGATTTCCCCCGGCGCGAGCGCGCCGAGCGCGATGGCCAGAACCTCGCCCCCCGAGTCTCCCGCGAGCCGGCGCGCCTCCGCCAGCATCTCGAGCGTGACCTTCCGGGCCGAGCCATTCTGGAGCTCCGCGACGACAGCGTATCCGGCCATCAGAGAACTTTCGCCTCCTCGCGAAGAATCCGGACCAGCTCGCGCGCCGTGTCCGCGGGCTCCCCCTCGAGAATGCGGCCCTTCGCGCGCGGCGGGGGAAGCGAGAACTCCACGAAGCGAATGGATGCGGCGCTCTCCGCGACCGCCCCCGGGTCCACGCCGAGGTCGGCGAGCGTCCATTCGGGGATGACCTTCTTCTTCACCGCCATGATTCCCTTGAGCGAGGCGTAGCGGGGCTCGTTCAGCCCCTTCTGCGCGGTGATCACGGCGGGAAGCGTGAACTCCACCACCTCCGCGCCCCCCTCGACCTCGCGCTTGGCCTTGCCGCTCTTTGACTCAGGATGGACTTCGAGACTCACCACGACGGAGACATGCGGAAGGTCCAGGAGCTCGGCCAGGATGATGCCGGCCTGCGACCAGTCGTGGTCCACGCCCTGCTTGCCCGTGAGGATGAGATCGAATCCCGCTTTCTTCGCCGCGCCCGCGAGCACGGTCGCGACGGCCAGTGGATCCCATAGGGCCACGCCGTCGCCCTTCACGTGGATCCCTTCGTCCGCGCCGAGGGAGAGGGCGTACTTGATCGCCTCCTTCACGCGGTCGGGCCCGAGGCTCACGACGGTGACCTTGCCCTGTCCCAGGCGCTCCTTGATCCGGAGCGCTTCCTCGATCGCGAACTCGTCGTAGGGATTGGCGACCCATTTCACGGCGCTCGTGTCGACGACGCCGTCTTGGAGCTGGATCCGGGTCTCGGTGTCGGGGACCTGTTTGACGAAGACCAGAATGTTCATAGGGGCGCGCAGTATAGTACGATGTCCCCCGGCGATGGAAGAACGCGTTCCCCGAGGAGAACCCATTTGAGTCACCCGTTTCTGCGCAGGCTGGAGAAAGGCGTGGTCCTCGCGGACGGCGCGATGGGCACGCTCCTCTATGAACGCGGCATCACCTTCGATCGCTCCTTCGACCTCCTGAACCTCCAAGAGCCCGCCCTCGTCCAGTCCATCCACCGCGACTACATCCGGGCCGGCGCCGAGCTGATCGAGACGAACACCTTCGGCGCCAGCCGCATCCGCCTCGCCGCCCATGGGGAGAGCACGGACGCGCGGCGCGTGAACCGCGCGGGCGCGCAGCTGGCCCGGAACGCGCGCGAGGAAGTGGGAGAGGCGGTCTTCGTCGCGGGCGCCATCGGGCCCCTGGGAAAGCCGGTGGCGCCGCTCGGCACGATCACGCGCGAGGAAGCGCTCGAGGCCTACGTCGAGCAGGTGGAGGGGCTGGTCGAGGGGGGCGTGGACCTCCTCATCATCGAGACGCAGACCGATCTGGAGGAGATGAAGCTCGCCATCCAGGCGGTGCGGAAGGTCACCGACCTCCCGCTCATTGCGGAGATGACCTTCACCGAGGACGAGCGCACGCTCTACGGCGCCTACCCCGAGGACGTGGTCCGCGCGACGCAGAATCTGGGCGTGAACGTGCTGGGCGCGAACTGCAGCGTGGGACCTCAGAAGCTGCTGGAGATCGTGCAGCGCCTGAGACGCAAGACCGAGCTTCCGATCTCGGTCATGCCCAACGCGGGGCTTCCTCGATTCGTGGGCGGCCGCTTCCTCTACCTGGCCTCGCCGGACTATTTCGCCGACTACGCGGTGCGCTTCCAGGCCGCCGGGGCCAACATTGTCGGTGGCTGCTGCGGCACCACGCCCGCGCACATCCGCCGCATGCGCGAGGCACTCTCGCGGCCCGGCGCCAAAACGGTCGAAGCGATCGCGCAGGACCTCGCGGCGGCTCCGCCCCCGCCTCCCGCGGTCCATCCGGAAGAGGTTGCGTCCTCCGATCCCGCTTCGCGCTCGCTCCTCGCCCGCAAGCTCTGGAACAAGGAATTCGTCGTGAGCGTGGAGGTGGATCCGCCGCGGGGGGCGCGTCCCAAGAAGATGATCGAGGGGGCGCAGTTCCTGAAAGCCTCCGGCGTGGACGTGATCAACGTCGCGGACAGCCCGATGGCGCGTGTCCGGATGTCCTCGCTGGCACTCGCCTCGATGATTTCTCAACAGGTAGGGGTGGAGACCATCCTCCACTTCACATGCCGTGATCGAAACCTGATGGGAATTCAGTCCGATCTCATGGGCGCCCACGCGCTCGGGATCCGGAACATCCTCGCGCTCACGGGGGACCCGCCGCGGGCGGGGGACTATCCCAACATGACGGCAGTGTTCGACGTGGACTCGGTGGGATTGATCCGCGTGCTGAAGCAGCTCAACGCGGGGACCGATCTCGCGGGGAACTCCATCGGCGAGCCCACCCGGTTCCTCATCGGGTGCGCGGTGAATCCCGCGTCCGAAGACATGAATGCGGAGCTCGAGCGCTTCCAGAAGAAGATCGATGCGGGCGCCGAGTTCACGATGACGCAGCCGCTCTACGAGATGGAGCCGCTCTTGCGCTTCCTCGAGGCCGTGGGGAAGAAGCGCGTGCCCGTGCTCCTGGGGCTGCTTCCGCTCCAGAGCCACCGGCATGCCGAGTTCCTGCACAACGAAGTCCCCGGGATCAACATTCCGGATCGCGCGCGGGAAGCGATGCGCGCCGCGGGGGACAAGGGCATCGAAGTGGGCATCGAGATGTGCCGCGCCCTTCTGCTCAAGGCGAAGGACATGGTGGAAGGGGCCTATCTCATGCCCTCCTTCGGGCGTTACGAGGTGGTCGCCAGGGTGGCGGAAGTGGTCCGGAGCGGGCCCAAGGGGGCTCCCAGGGCCGTAACCCCCGCCTGAAGGGGCAATGTTCTTGAACCACAACCACTTCGCTGGTAAAATGAGCCTGCCGTCGCGAGAGTGGCGGAATTGGCAGACGCGCGGGACTTAGGATCCCGTGAGGAAACTCGTGGGGGTTCAACTCCCCCCTCTCGCACCAATCTTGATCGGGAGAGAGCGTTTGAAAGTCGACATTCGCGACCAGGGTCCTTGGCGGAAGCTCCTCGTCATCGAGGTGCCTCCGGACGAGCTGGAAAAAGCGTTCCAGGACGTCGTCGAGGAGTACCGCAGTCGCGTCCAGCTACCCGGGTTCCGGAAGGGGCGTGCGCCCCGGAACGTGGTCGAGCTCCAGTTCGGACATTCCATGGAGCACGAGGTGCTGGAGCGTGTCGTGAAGCGTTCCTACGAGTCGGCGATCCGCGATCAGAAGCTGGTCCCCGTCTCGTTCCCGACCATCGAGAAGATCGAGTTCTCGCGCGGCAAGCCGTTGACCTATGAGGCACAAGTCGATATTCGGCCTACGGTTAACGCCAAAGACTACATGGGCCTCGACGTGGACGGGAAGGAAGTGGAAGTCACCGACGAGGAGGTGGACAAGACCCTCGACGAGCTTCGCCAGCGCACCGCGGAGTGGGCGCCGGTGGATCGCGAGGCGGGGGAGAAGGACGCCGTCGTCGTGGACTACGTGAGGCTCAACGCCAAGGGAAAGCCCATTCGCAAGACCGAGCAGAAGGACGCGCTGGTCGAGCTGGGCGCCTCGGGGCTCCTCGCGGAATTCAGGACGAACCTCGTGGGCACGAAGGCGGCCGACCACCGGACGTTCCAGGTGAGCTATCCGGCCGAGTTCCAGAACGAGGAGCTTCGCGGGCTTTCCGCCACCTTTGCCGTGAACGTGCAGGGAGTCCGGGAGCGGCGCGTCCGTCCCCTGGACGACGAATTCGCGAAGGAAATCGCGGGGATGCGGGATCTGGCCGAGCTTCGCGCCCGCGTCCGCCTCAACATGGAGGGGGAAGCCCGCGTACGGGTACAAAGAGAGCAGGAAGAGGCCCTGGTGGACCAGGTGATCGTCCGAAATCCCATGGACCTGCCGGAATCGATGGTCCGGGAGTATCTGGAAGAGCTGGTCCAGCGTCTAAGGGGGGAAGGCCGGGAGTGGACCCCCGAAGATGAGGACCGCTTCCGGGACGAATACCGCCCTCTGGCGGAACGGCGCATCAAGCGCGATCTCCTGCTGGATTCGATCGCCCGCGCCGAATCGGTCGCGGTTTCCGAAGAAGACATCGATCAGGCGCTGCGCGGCGCCGCGGAAGGGGAGGCAGAAGGAGCGCCTCCCGAGACGGAGCGGGTGCTCCGCAGCCCCGAGCACCGCGACCGGGCGCGCGCGCATCTCACCGAGCGGAAGGTATTCGCGCTGCTTCGCGAGAAGGCCCGGCTTAAGATGGCTGTGGCGTAATCCGATAAAGGCACTCAGGGAGGGTCGGAGCACATGGGTCTGGTACCGATGGTGGTCGAGCAGAGCGGGCGCGGGGAACGAGCCTACGACATCTATTCCCGGCTCCTCAAAGACAGGATCGTCTTCATCGGCCAGCCGATCGACGATTTCGTGGGCAATCTCGTCATCGCCCAGCTCCTGTTCCTCGAAGCCGAGGATCCTGACCGGGACATCAATCTCTACATCAATTCGCCGGGCGGCATCGTTTCCGCCGGGCTCGCCATCTACGACACGATGCAGTTCATCCGCCCCGACGTGGCGACGATCTGCATGGGGCAGGCGGCCAGCATGGCGGCGCTCCTCCTGGCGGCCGGGGCGAACGGGAAGCGCTCGGCGCTTCCGCACTCGCGCATCATGATTCACCAGCCGCTCGGCGGCAGCCAGGGGCAGGCGACCGACATCGAGATCTACACGAAGGAGATTCTGGCCCTGCGCACGGCCCTGAACGACATCCTCGTGAAGCACACGGGCCAGCCGCTCGCGAAGATCGAGAAGGACACGGACCGGAACTTCTTCATGTCCTCCGAGGAAGCGAAGGCGTACCGGATCGTGGACAAGGTGATCGCGAAGCTCGAACCCAGCAAGGAGAGAAAGCCCGACCCGACTCCGGTCGGATCCGGGGCCCTGACGCCATGAAGAAACGGGTCAATTCGCCTCACCCCATTCGGTGCAGCTTCTGCGGCCGCGGACAGGACGAGGTCTCACGCCTCGTCTCCGGTCCCTCGGTGTACATCTGCAGCGAGTGCGTGAAGCTCTGCAACGACATCCTGGAGGGGGAGACGGATCGCGGCACCGGAGCGCCCAAGGGCGCCCTGGCGAAGCCCTCCGAGATCAAGAAGGTCTTGGACGACTACGTGGTCGGGCAGGATCGCGCCAAGAAGACCCTGAGCGTCGCGGTCTACAACCACTACAAGCGCATCTACTCCGGCGGCGCGGTCGAGGACGTGGAGCTGGAGAAGTCGAATATATTACTGATCGGTCCGACCGGGACCGGCAAGACGCTTCTCGCGCGCACGCTGGCGCGGACCCTCAAGGTCCCGTTCGCCATCGTGGACGCGACCTGTCTCACCGAGGCGGGCTACGTCGGTGAAGACGTGGAAAACATCCTGGTCCGGCTGCTCCAGGCGACCGACTTCAACGTCGTGAACGCCGAGCACGGCATCGTGTACGTGGACGAGCTGGACAAGATCTCCCGCAAATCCGAGAACCCGTCGATCACGCGCGACGTTTCCGGCGAAGGCGTGCAGCAGGCACTCTTGAAAATTCTGGAAGGCACCATCGCCAACGTCCCGCCCCAAGGCGGACGGAAGCATCCGCAGCAGAAATACATCGAGGTGAACACCAAGGACATCCTCTTCATCTGCGGCGGCGCGTTCGAGGGACTGGAGAAGGTCGTGGAGCGGCGCGTGAGCCAGAAGTCCATGGGCTTTGGCGCCGACATCCGGAGCCGGAAGGACCGGAACATCGGGGAGCTTCTGGCCCTGGTGGAGCCGGAGGATCTGCTCCGCTACGGACTCATTCCGGAGCTGGTCGGGCGTCTCCCGGTCATCGGGGCGCTCGATTCCTTGAACAAGCAGTCGCTGATCGAGATCCTGACCAAACCCAAGAACGCGATCACGAAGCAGTACCAGAGATTCTTCGAGATGGAAGGCGTCAAGCTGGAGTTCACCGAAGACGGCCTCGAGGCCGTGGCCGACCTCGCGTTGAAGCGGGGCACCGGCGCGCGTGGGCTCCGGGCCGTGCTCGAAGAAGCGATGATGGACCTCATGTACGAGATTCCGTCCCGGCTGGAGGTGGTCGGCTGCACGATCACCCGCGACGTGATCAACCGCAAATCCGAACCCATCCTGACCTTCCGCGGCGATCGCCGCCGCAAAGAGGCATAACAAGAAAGGTTGTCAACGTGATCCGACTCGAGCGCGACGGCGAGATCTTCGAGATCCGGGACCGGATCCCGCTTCTCCCGCTTCGCGATGTGGTGATTTTCCCGTACATGACGATTCCGCTCCTTGTGGGGCGTATTCCATCCGTGAACGCGATCGAAGCGGCCGTGCAGAAGGACCGCGTGCTGTTCGTGCTGGCCCAGCGCCGGCCCGACGTCCCGGATCCGGCCGCGAAAGATCTCTACCGGGTCGGAACCGTGGTCCGCGTCCTGCAGCTCTTCCGTCTCCCCGACGGCACCATGCGTGTGCTGGTCGAGGGGATCTGCCGCGCCCGCGCGAAGAAGTTCTTCCGCGGATCGGACTACATGTCGGCCTCGGTCGGCATCATCGACGACAAGGTGAAGCAGGACGCGCAGCTCGAGGCGATGATGCGGAACGTGCTCGCCTCCTTCAACGACTACGTGCACCTGAACCGGCGCGTGCCGGACGAGGTGCTCTCCACCGCGAACAACATCGGAAATCCGGTCCTGCTCTCGTACACGGTTGCCTCGCACCTTATTTTGAAAGTATCGGTGAAGCAGGCAGTCTTGGAGCAGGACGACCTCACGGAGCGCTTCCGGCAGCTGAGCAAGACGCTCGCGAACGAGCTCGAAATCTTGAAGCTCGAGCGGAAGATCGAGGGCCAGGTCCGGAGCCAGGTCCACAAGAACCAGAAAGAGTTCTATCTCAACGAGCAGCTCAAGGCGATCCGGAAGGAGCTGGGCTACCAGAACGAGTTCAGTAACGAGGTCGACGAGCTGATCCAGGCCGTCAAGAAGGCGAAGATGCCTCCGGATGTGCACGAGAAGGCCATGAAGGAGATCGACAAGCTGGGCAAGATGTCCTTCATGTCGCCGGAAGCGACCGTCGTGCGGAACTACATCGACTGGCTGGTCTCGCTCCCCTGGGGCGTCAAGACGGACGACAATCCGGACATCCAGAACGTCGAGAAGGTCCTGGACGAGGACCACTACGGGCTGAAGAAGATCAAGGAGCGGATCATCGAGTACCTGGCGGTGCTGAAGCTCTCCGGAAGCCTGAAGGGGCCCATCCTCTGCTTCGTGGGGCCTCCCGGCGTGGGCAAGACCTCCCTCGGAAAATCCATCGCGCGGGCGCTCGGACGGAAGTTCGTGCGCATGTCGCTCGGCGGCGTTCGGGACGAGGCGGAGATCCGCGGCCACCGCCGCACGTACATCGGATCCATGCCGGGGCGCATCGTCCAGGCCATGAAGCGGGCCGGATCGATGAACCCGGTGCTCCTGCTCGACGAGATCGACAAGCTGGGGACCGATTTCCGCGGCGATCCCGCCTCGGCGCTCCTCGAGGTGCTGGATCCGGAGCAGAACCACACGTTCAACGATCACTATCTCGAGGTGGACTTCGATCTTTCCCAGGTCATGTTCCTCACGACGAGCAACTCGCTCTATTCGATCCCGCCGGCGCTCCTGGACCGTATGGAGATCATCCGGCTGCCGGGCTATCTGGAATTCGAGAAGGTGGAGATCGCCAAGAACTTCCTGATTCCCAAAGAGCTGAAGGCCAACGGGCTCGTGCCCAAGGACCTCCAGATGACCGACGGCGCCATCAAGGGGGTCATCAACGCCTACACGCGCGAAGCCGGCGTGCGGAGCCTGGAGCGCGAGATCGCGGCGATTTGCCGCAAGGTCGCGCGCAAGAAGGCGACGCTGAAGAAGGCGCGCACCTTCCGCGTCGTGGAGGGGCACCTATTGAAGTTCCTGGGCGTGCCCAAGTACCTGGACAGCCAGATCGAGCGCCGCTCGCGCATCGGTGTGGCGACGGGGCTCGCGTGGACCGAAGCGGGAGGCGACCTTCTCAACATCGAGGTGTCCATCCTCGCCGGCACGGGCGTGCTGATGCTCACCGGAAAGCTCGGCGAGACGATGCGCGAATCGGGTCAGGCGGCGCTTTCCTACGCCCGCTCGCGGGCGACCTCGCTGGGGCTCGAGAAGAACTTCTACAAGGGGATCGACGTGCACGTGCATCTTCCCGAGGGAGCGATCCCGAAAGATGGACCCTCGGCGGGCATCTCGATCGCGACCGCCCTGGTCTCCGCGCTCACGGGCACTCCGACCCGGGACGACGTGGCGATGACCGGCGAGATCACCCTGCTCGGGAACGTGCTTCCGATCGGCGGGCTGAACGAGAAGGTCGTGGCCGCGAAGCGCGCGGGCGTGAAGATCGTGATCATCCCCAAGATGAACGAGAAAGACTTGCAGGAGCTCCCCGAGCACATCCGGGAATCGGTCGAGTTCAAGCTGGTCGAGACCATGGACGAGGTGCTGGACGTGGCCTTGAAACCGGGCGAGTCCTCCACGTATCTTCGCCGCAACCAGGAAGAGCAGCCGCCGCCGCCGCAGCCGTACACGCACTGAACCGTCGCGTGCCTTCCGCGGGCTAGAGGAGAACGATGAAGCGCGTGCTGTTCACGCCGGGACCCACCGAGGTTCCGTCCGAGGTGCTGGAGGCGATGGCGAAGCCGCTCATCCACCACCGCACGGACGAATACCGCCAGCACTTCCTCGAGACCACGCGCCTCATGCAGGAGCATCTGGGCACGAAAGAGGCAGCGCTCACGCTGGCGTGCTCGGGCTCGGGCGCGATGGAAGCCGCCGCCGTGAATCTCCTCTCCCAGGGCGACGAGGCCATCGTCGTCGAGGGAGGGAAGTTCGGGGATCGGTGGCGCGCCATCTGCCAGGCCTACGGCGTCACGGTCCACACGGTGAGCGTCGAGTGGGGGCGCGTGGCGACCGTGGAGGAAGTGGAATCGGCGCTCGCGGCCCATCCCAGGGCCAAGGTGATGTTCCTCACGCACAGCGAGACCTCGACCGGGGCGCTCTTCCCGGTGCACGACATGGCGCGCGCCGCGAAGAAACGCGGCGTGGCCACCGTGGTCGACGCGATCACGAGCTACGGAGTCTACGACCTCCACTTCGACCGGTCCGATCTGGACGGCGTGGTGTGGGGCTCCCAGAAGGGCATGATGATTCCCCCCGGGCTCGGGTTCGTGTGCTTCGGCCCGCGCGCCTGGGAGCTGGTGAAGGAATCCAAGCTCCCCAAGTTCTACTGGAACCTCGCCAAGGCCAAGACCGTGCTCGAGGCGGGGGACACGCCCTTCACTCCTGCCATCAGCCTCGTGCTCGCGGCGCGAGCGGCCATGCTCCTCCTCGCCGAGGAAGGCCGCGAGAAGGTGTTCCTGCGTCACCAGCGAAACGCGGACGCCACGCGGCATGCGGTGCGCGCTCTGGGGCTCTCCCTCTTCGCGGAGGTGCCCTCGAACACCCTCACGGCGGTCACGGTGCCGCAGGGCGTGGACTCCGGCGCGGTGCTGAAGACGATGGAGCGCCGCTACGGCGTGAAGATCGCGGGCGGGCAGGACCGGCTGAAGGGAAAGCTCTTCCGGCTGGGGCACATCGGCTACTACGACGAGGGGGACATCCTCCGTCTCGTCCAGGCATTCGAATCCGCGCTCCTCGATCACGGCCAGAGCGTCGCGCCGGGAGCGGGCGTGCGCGCCGCACAGGAGTCCTTCCGGAAGTCCCAGGCCTCCGCGGCCGCGCGTGTTGGCTAAGGTTCTCGCCGCGCGTGTCGCCTAAAGTTCTCGTCAGCGATCCCCTCTCCGAGCGCGCCTTCGCGATTCTTCGCGAGACGCCCGGAGTCCACGTCGAGGAACGCCGCGGCCTCTCCGAAGCCGAGCTTCTTCCGCTCGTCGGCGACATCGACGCCTGGGTCGTGCGGGGCGCCACCAAGGTTACGAGGCGCCTCATCGAGGCGGCCCCCATGCTGCGCTGGGTCGCGCGCGCGGGCGCCGGCATCGACAACATCGACGGCGCTGCGGCGCGGGAGCGCGGCGTGGGCGTCCTGAACGTGCCCGGGGCGAACGCCGTGGCCGTGGCGGAGCTGGTGTTCGGGCTCCTGCTCGGCCTCTTCCGTCAGATCCCGGCCGCGGACAGCTCCCTCAAGCGCGGCGAGTGGGACAAGTCGCGCTTCCAGGGCCGCGAGCTTCGCGGGAAGACGATCGGGATCCTGGGGCTGGGGCAGATCGGGCGCGCGGTGGCCCGGCGCGCGACCGGCTTCGAGATGAAGTGCGTGGGCTACGATCCCATGATCCAGGACGATACGATGCGTGCTCTCGACGTGGAGCCCCTGCCCCTGCACGATCTTCTCCCGCGCTCGGAGATCCTGACCCTCCACGTTCCCCTCGCGCCGGAGACGAAGAACCTCATCGGCGCCGCCGAGATCGCCCGGCTTCCTCGAGGCGCCGTCCTGGTGAACGCGGCCCGCGGCGGCCTGGTGGACGAGGCGGCGGTGCTCCAGGCGCTGGATCAGGGACAGCTGGCGGGCGCTGTCTTCGACGTGTTCGCCGAGGAGCCTCCGCGCTCCTCTCCGCTTCTTCTACGGGCGGATGTGGTCGCGACTCCCCACATCGGCGCCACGACGGTGGAGGCTCAGGAGAAGGTGGGCGAGGAGATCGTGAAACTCCTGTTAGGGAAGCTCCGGGAGAGCGGAACGATCCGGTAGCTCAGCCCGCGTGGACGGGCGCGGGAAGCTCCTGCGCCGGCAGCCGCACCTCGATCTCGCTCCCCTTGCCGACACCCTCGCTGTGCGCCACCACGGTTCCGCCGTGGGCCTCGACCAGGCCGCGAACGAGGCTCAGTCCGATTCCCAGGCCGCCACTCCGGCGCGCCGGGGATCGATCCGCTTGCGTGAACATCCCGAACACCTGGTCCAGCATGTCGACGGGAATGCCGGTTCCGTTGTCGCGGATCCGGACCACGATCGCGCCGTCCTCCTGTCGCGCGTCCAGATCGATGCGTCCCCGCGCGGGTGTGAACTTGGCGGCGTTCTGGAGCACGTTCGAGAACACCTGAGCCAACCGCGAACGGTCTCCGAGGAGGGTCACCGGCTGCGGCGGCAAGGACACGGCCAGCTCGTGCCCCTGGGCTTCGATCGGGGCACGGCTCAATTCCACCGCATCGCGAACGACCTGCGAGAGGTCCACCGGCTCCTTGCGCAGCACGATCTTTCCCCTCGTGATTCGCGAAACGTCGAGAAGATCCTCGATGAGACGAACCAGCTGCTTGAGCTGGCGGTCCAGCATGTCATGGACGTGCCCCGGGTTCTCGGTCCGCCCATCGCGCAGCAGATAGAGGCCGTTTCGAATCGCGCCCAGAGGATTCCGGAGCTCGTGCGAGAGCACGGCCAGGAAGTCGTCCTTCATGCGATCCGCGCGCCGGAGCTCTTCCTGAACCGCTTCCAACGCGCGGGTCTGCTGTTGCAGCCGCTCGGACTGCTCCCGGAGCTTCCGCTCCGCCGCCTTCCGGATGTTCGCGAACCAGATGGTGACCCCCAGGACCAGCCCGAAGGCCACGGAGCGTTCCAGGAACGAGAGATTCAGGTCGATCGAGTAGATCGGCTCGATGAACAGGAAGTCGCTCGTGAGGAGCGCCAGGACCGCCGCCGCCAGGGCCGGTCCGAAGCCTCCGTACCACGCGCTCACGAGAACCGCGAGCACCATGAGAGGCATGGAAATATCTTGGAGGGGACGCAAGGGCCAGGAGAGAAGCACTGCCACCGCGACCGTGGCGATGGGGACGGCGTACCGGTTGAGGCCCGACAAGCGGAACGGGTTCATGGGCTCCTTGCTCGAACCCCAAGAGGGTCTCGATTTCGCCGACCCCAGTCAAGATATCCGTTGACAGCCCGGCCACGCCGGCGCGAGCATTTCGGCATCGCGGAAAGGAGGTGGTCCAGTGCACATAGGCTTATCGGTTGTACTGAACTGCGGAGGTGGCTGTAGCTAGCGGCATCTAGTGCGCCCTAGCCTGGTGCCTGCTGGCGAATTCCAACAGTCCACCGGAGTCTTCGAGGGGAAGCGGCAACGCTTCCCCTCGCTCTTTTGCTAGGATAGCCCCCTATGATCGCCGCGATCGACCTCGAAGGCGTGCTCGCCCCGGAAATCTGGCCCCATCTCGGAGATCATTTCGGAATCGAGGAGCTCCACCTCACCACGCGGGACGTCGCCGATTTCGAGGAGCTGATGCAACGGCGCGTCACGGCCCTGAACCGCGCGGGGCTGACCCTCGCGCGGCTGCAAGAAGTCGCGCACGAAGTGCGCCCCTACCTGGGATCGCACGAGTTCCTGGACCGGATTCGCCGGCACTGCCAGGTCATGATCATCTCGGACACCTTCCAGGAGTTCGCGGAGCCCATCGTGGAGCGGCTCGGCGGGTACAATCTCTTCGCGAATCAATTCGAGGTGGACGCGCAGGGCCACATCGCGGGCTGGAAGCTCCGGATCCGCGGGCAGAAGGCGCGCGTCATCCAGGGAATGAAGAGCGCCGGATTCAAGGTCATCGGGATGGGAGACAGCCTGAACGACCTCTCGCTTCTGGAATCGGCGGACTATCCCATCCTCTTCCGGCCCGTGGCCGCGCTGAGCGAGCGACTCCCCAAGGCGCCCACCGCTCACGGACTCGACGAAGCGCTCCAGATCTTCGTCCAGATCTTCCGCTCGAACGGCGGAAGGATCTAGCGACCGCCACAGCCGCCCGGGAACAAGCCGCCTTGCGCTTGGCCGGGCATATGTGTATATTGTATACAGATTCCTAGCACGACACGCACGCACAGGAGGACACCATGAAGTGGATCACTCGTGAGAATGGCAAGGTGGACCGGATGGCCCGTCCCTGGCTCATTCGACGGTTCATCGACTCCCAAGCCGAGTTTCTCTTCGTTCCCGTGGATCAGGTCATGGCCGTCGCGGCGCGCGAAGGCGCCACGCCGTACGACATGCCGGGCGTGAAATTCGGGCACGGCCCCGGCCAGTGCTCGTTCGAGAGCCTGCTGCAGCATCACGGGCTGACTTCGGATCCCGCGCTCGTCAAGGTCGGGAGAATCGTGCACGCGGCGGACGTTCTGGAGGACGACGCGGTCGCGCCGGAGGGAGCCGGACTGCGCGCCATCGCGCTGGGATTCTCGCTCCTGCACGGCAAGGACGACCGGAAGAAGCTGGAGCTGGAGACGCCCATGTACGACGCCCTCCACGCCTGGTGTGTGGAGCAGACCCGCGAGGCGAAGGCGGTCCCGGCGTGAGCCAGTCCTGGACCGCGCGTCCCATCGAGCGGGTCCCGATCCGCTCCCAGGTGCGGCGCCGTCTTCTCGAGGGAATGCTCCGCGGCGATCCCGCGCCCGGCTCCTCCATCAACGAATCGGGCCTCTCCGTGCTCCTGGGAGTCAGCCGCACGCCCCTCCGCGAGGCCTTGCTCAATCTGGTCGGTGAGGGATTCCTGAGCGCGACCCCGGGGAAGGGCTTCTATGTCCTTCCGCTGAGTACCAAGGAGGTGGAGGATCTCTATCCCATCATCGCGGCACTGGAGGTTCTGGCCCTTCACGCCTCTCCCTCTCCGACATCCGCGCAGCTGAAGCGCCTGGCGGAGATCAACGCGGAGCTGGAATCGGTTCGCGATGATTGGGAGGCGGCGCTGCGCCAGGACGAGCTCTGGCACCAGACGCTCCTCTCCGGCGCCAACAACCGGCGGCTTCTCGAGACCATCCGCACGCTGAAGTACCACGCGCAGCGCTACGAGAGCGCGTACATGCGGCACTCCGGGAGGATCATCCGGTCGGTCGAGCAGCACCGGGCCATCCTTCGCGCCCTGCGCGACGGAGATCGCGAGGGAGCGGCGCGCCTGCTCGAAGCCAATTGGAAGATCAGCCAGGATTTTCTTCTCCCGTGGCTGCGCGAGGAGGAAGCGAGGAAGGAGCCGCCGTCCCGAAAGGCAATGAAATACGAAAGGTCAGATGAAGGGTGATCCGCTGGGATCGGATGCAGTCCTCGGTCTCCTCTGCGATCTCATCCGGATTCCCTCCGTGAATCCCGCCCTGGGGGACGGCGACGCACCGGGCGAGCAGGCGATCGCCGCGTTCGCGAAACGATGGCTCGAGGAGTACGGCCTCCGCGCGACGCTCGAGGAGGCGTCGCCGGGGCGGCCGAATGCCGTCGGCGAGACCGGAAGCGGATCCGGGACCACGCTCGTGCTCTGCGCGCATCTCGACACGGTGGGGGTCGCGGGGATGCCCGCGCCCTACACGCCCGAGGTGCGCGAAGGGCGCGTCTACGGACGCGGCGCCTACGACATGAAGAGCGGCGTCGCCGCCGTCATGAGCGCCGCCGCGGCGCTGGCGCGTGACTCCCTCCCGGGAACGGTGCTGGTCGCGCTCGTCTCCGACGAAGAATACGCAAGCCGCGGAGCCGAGCACTTCGTGGAGCGCCACCGCGCCGACGGCTGCATCCTGACCGAGGGGAGCGAGGGGAAGCTGGTGCTCGCGCACAAGGGGTTCCTCTGGATCGACGTCATCACCCGGGGACGCGCCGCGCACGGCAGCCGGTGGGACCTGGGGAAGAGCGCGATCGCGGCCATGGGGAGGATCGTCGCGGCTCTCGACGAGTTCGATTCCCGGGAGCTTCGCAGGCGCGTGCATCCGCTCGTGGGCCCGGCCTCCATGCACTGCGCCCTCATCTCGGGAGGCGTGGGAATCTCGACCTACGCTCCCGAATGCCGTCTCGAGATCGAGCGGCGCACGTTGCCGGACGAGACCCCCGAGCGTGCCCTGGAGGAGATTCGCAAGATCGTCGTGGGAATCGATCCCACCGCCGAGGTGACGCTTCGCTTCTCCCGCACGCCGCTTCTTACCGACCGGAACGCGGCCATCGCACGATGCGTGCGCGATTCGGCCACGTCGGTCGTGGGAGGCCAGCCCGAAGAGACCGGCGTCGGCTACTGGATGGACGCCGCGATCTTCGCGGGAGCCGGCATCCCGAGCGTGAACTACGGGCCCGCCGGAGCGGGCGCGCACGAGACCGTGGAATGGGTCGACGCCGCCTCGGTGGTCAC
>DASQAV010000092.1:0-5862 GCA_035635575.1 Candidatus Dormiibacterota bacterium
CTACGCGCACCCGCTCGTGGCGCCGCAGTTCAAACAGCTGTAGCAGGCGCCGCGGCGGACCATCAGCGCCCCGCAATCGGAGCAGGGCGGCGCGTCCTGCTGGGAGACGAACGAGCGATCGTCTTCCAGAGCTTCCTGTCCATGCCCGTTTCCGCCGTTGATCAGCGTGAGCTGCGAGTCGGCGACCGCATGGACTCCGCCCGCCTCGAGCGGATCCTCCTTCGCGGTCTCGTGCGCCACCGACGCCGGCGCGTAGCCCAGGAACTTGATCCCGAGCCACCGGAAGATGTAATCGACGATCGATTTCGCGATCGGGATGTCGGAGTTCTTCGTGAATCCGTGCGGCTCGAAGCGCACGTGGCTGAACTTGTTGACGAAGAGCTGGAGCGGCACGCCGTGCTGGAGCCCTAGCGAGACGGCGGTCGCGAAGGAATCCATCACGCCCGAGAGCATGCTTCCCGCCTTGGCCATCACGATGAAGATCTCGCCGGGCGTCCCGTCGTCGTACATCCCGACCGTGATGTAGCCGTCGTGACCCGCCACCGAGAACTTGTGCGTGATCGACTTCCGCTCGTCCGGAAGCCTCTTGCGCCGTGATTGCGCGGGAGCCGCGACCGGTGTCGTGGCGCCGCGATCTTCCTTGCCGGTCGAGAGAGGCTGGCTCCGCTTCGATCCATCGCGATAGATGGCGATCGCCTTGAGCCCCGCCTTCCAGGCCGCCACGTACGCGTCGGCGATGTCTTGAGCCGTCGCCGATTCCGGCATGTTCACGGTCTTCGAGATCGCTCCCGAGATGAACGGCTGCACCGCTTCCATCATCCGGATGTGGCCCATGTGCTGGATCGTGCGGGTCCCGTTCTTTGGCTTGAAGGCGCAGTCAAAAATGGGGAGGTGCTCGTCCTTGAGCCCCGGTGCTCCCTCGATCGTCTCGTGCTCATCCACGTACCGCACGATCCGGTCCACCGCCTCCTCCCCGTAGCCGAGGCGACGAAGCGCCTCGGGCACCGTTTGATTCACGATCTTCAACATGCCGCCGCCGGAGAGCTTCTTGTACTTCACGAGTGCGATGTCCGGCTCGATTCCGGTCGTGTCGCAATCCATCATGAAGGCGATCGTGCCCGTGGGCGCGATCACCGTGACCTGGGAGTTCCGGTAGCCGTGCTCGGCGCCCAGCGTGTAGCACTCCTCCCAGGTGCCGCGAATGGCGTCCATGATGCCGCGGAAGTCTTTGCCGAGATTCTTCGTGTCGATCCGATCCACGTGCGAGCGATGCTTCTGGATCACGCGCAGCATGGGCTCGCGGTTCTTCTGGAAGCCGGGGAACGGTCCCGTCACCGCCGCGATCCGCGCGCTCGTCGCATAGGCGTGACCGTGCATGAGCGCCGTCAGCGCCGCCGCGACCGCGCGGCCCGAGTCGCTGTCGTAGGGAATTCCCCAGGACATGAGAAGCGCACCGAGATTGGCGTAGCCGAGTCCGAGAGGACGGAAGTCGTGGCTGTTCCGCTCGATCGCCGGCGTGGGATAGGAGGCGTTATCGACGATGATCTCCTGTGCCAGGATCATCGTCTCCACCGCGTGCTTGTAGGAATCCACGTCGAACGTCTTGTCCTCGCGGAGGAACTGCATGAGGTTCAGCGAGGAGAGATTGCACGCCGAGTCGTCCAGGAACATGTACTCGGAGCACGGATTCGAGGCGTTGATCCGGGCCGTGTTCGGGCAGGTGTGCCAGTCGTTCACCGTCGTGTCGAACTGGATCCCCGGATCGCCGCACTGGTGCGCGGCCTCGGCGATCATGTTCATGAGGTCGCGGGCCTTGTAGGTGTCCACGACTTCGCCGGTCACCACCGCCTTCGTCTGCCACGGCGCGTCCTTCTCGAGCGCCTTCATGTACTCGTCGCTCACGCGCACCGAGTTGTTCGAGTTCTGGAAGAAGATCGAGGCGTAGGCCGGGCCGTTGAGCGACGGGTCGTAGCCCGCGTCGATCAAGGTCCAGGCCTTCTTCTCCTCCTCGGCCTTGCACCTGATGTACTCGACGATGTCCGGGTGATCGACATTGAGAATGACCATCTTCGCCGCGCGGCGCGTGCGGCCGCCCGACTTGATCACGCCCGCGAACGCATCGAACCCCTTCATGAAGGAGACCGGACCCGAGGCGGTGCCGCCGCCGTGGATGTGCTCCCTGGAGGAGCGGAGCGAGGAGAAGTTCGTGCCCGTTCCCGAGCCCCACTTGAAGAGGAGCCCCTCGGTCTTCGCGAGGGTCAGGATCCCCTCCATCGTGTCGCCCACGGAATTGATGAAGCAGGCCGAGCACTGGGGCTTTGCCTCGAAGCCGCAGTTGAACCACACCGGGCTGTTGAAGGAGGCCTTCTGGTGGAGCAGGAGGTACGTCATCTCGTCCTGGAAGGACTGCGCGTCCGCGTCGGACGCGAAATAGCCCTGCTTCCGGCCCCAGCCCGCGATGGTGGTCACCACGCGGCCGATCAGCTGTCGTACCGAGTGCTCCCGCTGCGGTGTTCCAATCTGCCCACGAAAATATTTCGAAGCGACGACATTCGTCGCCATCTGGGACCAGAACTTCGGAAACTCCACGTCCCGCTGCTCGAACACGGCCTGGCCGGTCTCGCTCGAGATCACGGCCGTGCGGAGCTCCCACTCGACTTCCTCGAAGGGGTCCTGGCCCGCGCGCGTGAACACCCTGGGAAAGCGGAGACGACCCTTCTTCTCCACGCCAAACTCCGGCTTACCCTGGACGCTCATTGCCACATTTCCTTCCATCGTTGCCATTCCGCTGCTCCCGAGCTCCCTCTCCATCTGGATCCCCTCTCCTTGAGATGCCCACCCTTAGAAGGCCGCCCCTGGCGGCCCACCGGCTCGACCGGGGACCGGTCGGCAGCTCCCTGGGAGCCGGGGCGCAGACTAGCGTAGGGGGTGAGAAAGTCGTCAAGGGAAAACACAACATGTTGGGGCACTCCAACATTCTACCTCAATCTATTGATGTCGAAAAGGGCTTACCGATGCGGCTTCCCGTGGTTCCAAGCCCCGTTTTCGGCGTCCCCATAGGTCTCTGCGGGCCCTACTTGAGACGGACGGCGTCGGGACGCGCCGCAAGACTACTGAGATTTTCTCGCTTATGTACAGTAATTACTGTATAATAAAACTACATTGTACAGTCGCCCTGGGAGGGACGCATGAGGGACGTCATGCTGGTCGAAAAGCCGGAGCAGGCGGAAGCGCTCCTGAACCCGCTCCGGCTCGAGCTGCTCCGGCGCATGGATCAGCCCCGCACCTGTACCGAGCTGGCGGAGGCGCTCGGCGAGACCCCCCAGAAGATCTACTACCACGTGAAGGTCCTCGAGCGAGCCGGGGCGCTCCAGAAGGTGGAGGAGCGCCGCGTTCGCGCGATCCAGGAGGGCTACTATCAGGCGACGGCGCGCTCGTACTGGCTGGCGCCGAGCCTCGTCGGACGCATCGGAGGGCCGGCACGCGCGGCGGACCAGATGAGCCTTGGCTTCCTCCTGGGGCTCGCCGAGGAGCTTCAGACCGATGTGGGCCGTCTGGCGGCAACGGAGCGGGAGACGCCCGCGCTCGGCTTCTCGGCTCAGATCCGTCTCGCGAAGCCCGCCGAGCGAACGGCCTTTCTCACGGACGTTCAGAACGCGATCCAGACGATCGCCAGGAAATACGGCGCCGTCGGGCCGCTTCGCCCCAAGGGCGATCCCAATACGTTTCGCCTCGTCTTCGCGTGCTATCCACGGCCCGGCGCGCCTTGATTCCCCGGCGCGCGCGTCCCTATACTCCCTGATGGTCGCCAAGAATCCGACAGCCAAGAAGCCTCCGGCGAAGGCCCAGAGCTCGGGCGCGATCGACGCGCTCCTCGACGAGAAGCGCGTCTACCCTCCGCCCAAGGAATTCCGCGACAAGGCGGCCGTCCGCGACGAGTCCATCTACAAGCAGGCCGCAACCGACTTCGAGGGGTTCTGGGCCAAGGTCGCGGGCGAGCTGGATTGGTTCGTGGCGTGGGATCGCGTGCTCGAGTGGAACCCTCCCGACGCGAAGTGGTTCGTCGGGGGGAAGCTCAACGCCTCCTATAACTGCCTCGACCGCCACATCCGCGGCGCGCGCCGGAACAAGGCCGCGCTGATCTGGATCGGGGAGCCCGGCGACCGCCGCACGCTGACCTATTGGGATCTCTATCGCGAGGTGAACAAGTTCGCGAACGTGCTCAAGAAGCTGGGCGTCGCGAAGGGGGACCGCGTGGCCATCTACATGCCCATGATCCCGGAGCTGGCCGTCGCGATGCTGGCGTGCGCGCGCATCGGCGCCGTGCACAGCGTCGTCTTCGGGGGGTTCAGCGCGGAGGCTCTGCGCGATCGGATCAATGACGCGCAGGCGAAGGTGCTCCTCACGGCGGACGGTGGATGGCGGCGCGGCCAGATCGTGCCGCTGAAGAAGGACGCCGATGAGGCGCTCCAGGGAACGCCCTCCATACGGCACGCGGTCGTGGTGAAGCGGGGCGACTTCCAGGTCCACATGACCGAGGGTCGCGACCACTGGTGGCACGATCTCATGAACGACGCCGCGGACCATTGCTGGCCCGAGCCCATGGACGCCGAGGACACGCTCTACACCCTCTACACCTCGGGCACGACCGGAAAGCCCAAGGGGATCGTGCACACGACCGGCGGCTACATGACCGGGGTCTACGCCACGACGAAGTGGGTCTTCGACCTCAAGGAGGAGGACGTGTACTGGTGCACGGCCGACATCGGCTGGGTCACCGGGCACTCCTACGTCGTCTACGGGCCGCTCGCGAATGGAGCGACGGTCGTGATGTACGAGGGCTCTCCCGACTGGCCCGACAAGGACCGCTTCTGGCAGATCTGCGAGGAGCTGGCGGTGACGGTGTTCTACACGGCCCCGACCGCGATCCGCGCTTTCATGAAATGGGGCACGGAGTGGCCCAAGAAGCGGAAGCTCACCTCGCTCCGCCTTCTCGGCTCCGTCGGTGAGCCAATCAATCCCGAAGCCTGGATCTGGTACCACGAGAACATCGGCGGCGGGAATTGCCCCGTCGTGGACACGTGGTGGCAGACGGAGACCGGCATGATCCTGATCTCACCGCTCCCGGGCGTGACGACTCTGAAACCGGGATCCGCGACGAAGCCCTTGCCCGGAATCCTGGCCGATGTCGTGAACGAGAAGGGCGAATCGGTCCCCGTCGGGGGCGGATATCTGGTGCTCAAGCGCCCCTGGCCGGCCATGCTGCGCGGGATTTACGGCGACCCGGAGCGCTACCGGCAGCAGTACTGGTCCCGCTTCCCGGGCCTCTACTTCACCGGGGACGGCGCGAAGCGCGACGAGGACGGATACCTCTGGCTCCTGGGGCGCGTCGACGACGTCATGAACGTCGCGGGGCACCGCATCAGCACCATGGAGGTGGAGAGCGCGCTGGTCGATCATCCCGCCGTGGCCGAAGCGGCCGTCGTGGGAAGGCAGCACGAGCTCAAGGGAACGGCCATCGTGGCGTTCGTCACGCTGAAGGAGGGGAAGCAGCCGGGCCCGGGGTTCATGGACGAGCTGAAGGAGCACGTGGTGAAGAAGATCGGAAAGATCGCGCGCCCCGACGAGATCCTCTTCACGGCCGATCTTCCCAAGACGCGGTCGGGGAAGATCATGCGCCGGCTGCTCCGCGACATCGCGGAGGGGAAGGCGGTGGGGGACACGACGACCCTGGCGGACCCGGCCGTGATCGCGCGGCTCAAGTCCCGCTACGAGGAGCAGGAGGGCTGATGCGGGCGACAGTCGTCATCCTTCTATTCGCCCTGCTCGCGCCCTGCGCATGGGCCGCGACGCCGGCGGACT
>DASQAV010000093.1:0-13372 GCA_035635575.1 Candidatus Dormiibacterota bacterium
AGCACCGCCAGACATCCCATGAACGGGTTCTTGATCACGCTCGCCAGGAACGCCAGGCCGAACGCGATGAGAAGGAGCGGCCAGTAACGCAGGAGCAGGATGGGCGTGTCGGGATGCGCCCAGCCAGCGCGGACGGCGACAAGGAGAACGCCGATCGCGAGGAGGAGTGCGCCGAGAGCGATCTTGCCGAAATTCATCCGGGAAGCGGTATCACGGGCGCAGGGCACGCGCAAGCGGCGTCGTTCCGGGAGCGGCGCCGGGAGCAGGTTCTTAGGACTTGAAAAATGGGGCTGCTGGCTCGATTCTCGTGGGCTTCATGGCTCATTTCGAATCGATCCGGTGCCTGACGAGGGAAGCTTTGTTGAAGGGCAGGAAGGCGTGTGTTTGCGCACTTGCACTGATGCTGGCTCTTTCGATGGCGCAGGTTCCGTTCGCTCGTGGGGAAGATGGGGAAGACCTTCTCGGGAAGCTCCAGTTCCACGGGTACGGAGAGTTCCATTACAACAACCCGCGGATCGACACGATGTCCTCCGGCGCGGGGAACGTGCTCGACGTCCACCGGTTCGTCCTGGGCTCGGAATACGAGTTCACGGAGAATCTCCGCGTGGAGGCGGAGCTGGACTACGAGCACGCCGCGAAGGAGCTGGAGCTGGAGGAGGCGTATCTCGAATACGATCTCCTGCCGGCCCTGTCGCTCCGGGTGGGTACCTTGCTCATGCCGGTGGGGCCCTTGAACGAGACGCACGAGCCGCCGCTCTATTACAGTGTCGAGCGCCCCTACGTGGAGCGCTACATCATCCCCACGACCTGGCAGGAGAACGGCCTCGGCGTGGCGGGTCAGGTCGGCGATGGCAGCGTGAGTTACCGTGCGTACCTTACGGCGGGGCTGGACGCCCTTCGGATGACGACGCTCGGCGGATTGCACGACGTCAGCTCCAAGGGGTCGGAATCAAAGGCGAATGATCTGGCGGGGGTTGGGCGCGTCGAGTTTCTTCCGGCTCGCGGACTCACGATCGCGGGCTCGGGCTATTACGGCGGCGCGGACCAGCGCACTCCGGGGCTGGGGAAGGTGACCCTCCGGGTGGATGAGATCGACGCGCGATTGCGTCGTCTCGGGTTTGACCTTCGAGGCAGCTTTGTGCGAGTGAAAACGGACGGCGCCGATCGGGTGAGCGCGTTCGTCGGCGAGACGATCGGCGAAGTCATGCAGGGTTGGTACACGGAAGCAGGCTACGACCTGCTCCGGCGAGACCGCCAGGGAGAGGGCGGACGCTCGCTCGTGGTCTTCGGCAGGCACGAGGAGTTCGACACCAACAAGGAAGTGCCCGGAGCATTCGTGAAGGACCCCGCGGCCGACCGTAGGGTCACGACGGGAGGACTCGCGTACTATCCAATCGAACGTGTGGCATTCAAGACGGACTTGGAGCACTGGAAGGACGGCAACGGTGCCAAGCTCAACCGAGTGAATCTCGGTGCCGCGTTCATGTTCTAGAAAAATCCGGCGAGAGAGCTAGAGCCTTGACAATCCCGGCTGAGGTAACGAGTATTCCGGCCCGTTCCAGCAAGAAGGCGGAGGTGTCCATGGGTGAGCTGAAGGGGAAGACGGCGCTCGTTACGGGGGGAACCCGTGGAATCGGCCGCGCCACCGCTCTGGCGCTCGCCGACATGGGGGCCGACGTCGCGATCAATTTCTTCCGGAGCCGCGAGTCCGCCAAGGCCGCCGTCGAGGACATCCAGAAGAAGGGTGTGAAGGCGATTGCCGTCCGCGCGAACATGGGGAACGAGGAGCAGATCCCCAAGATGTTCGAGGAAGTGAAGAGCGCGTTCGGCAAGCTCGACATCCTGGTCTCCAACGCGGCGCTCGGGCATTTCGGAAACGTGCTCGATGTGGACGACAAGATGTGGGACGTCGCCATGAGCACGAACGCCAAGGCGCTCCTCTTCAGCGCCCAGGAAGCGGTGAAGATGATGCCGGACGGCGGGAAGATCGTGGCGCTCACCTCGCTGGGCTCGCACCGCTACATCCCCGGCTACGCGGCGATCGGAGTCTCGAAGGCGGCCATCGAGACGCTGGTGCGTTATCTCGCCTACGAGCTGGGTCCGCGGAAGATCAACGTGAACGCGGTTTCGGGCGGGTTCATCGACACCGACTCGCTGAAGATCTTTCCGTCGTACGACGAGATCATCCGGGAATCGACGCGAAGAACACCCTTGGGACGCGTGGGAACTCCGGAGGAGATCGCGAACGTCACGGCGTTCCTGGCCACCGACAAGGCTTCCTGGATCACCGGCCAGGTGATCATCGTGGACGGCGGATACACGCTGGGCTAGTCCGTGCTTCGGCGCTTCGGGGCCCAGCCTCCCACGAGCGGCGCGTTCCCGAGAAATCGCACCACCCTCCCGTCGAAGAGCAGCACCCCCACGATTCCAAGGTTCACGATCGAGGCGATGATCACCGTGCGCACCACCGCGACGTCCCCTCCGAATTCCGGGGGCCTGGTGAAGAGATACGCCAGCACGGAGATCTCGTTCACCAGCGCGAGCGCGATGCCCCACGTGCGCGCCGCCGCGCGCCCCAGCCAAAGCGCCACCATCACGTAATAGCTCCCCGCGGTCATGAGGGTCGCGAACAGGACGCTCTGAACGGCGAGATGCAGCATGTATCCCTCGAGCTTCGCCTGCGCGGTCTGCTGGACGATGAAGAACACCCCGCCGACCACGCCCCGGAAGAGCTCCTCGAATCCCTTCACGGCCCAGAGCGCCACCAGCACGTAGATCTGAATCGGGCGATTTACGGTGGGCCGGCGCTCCGCTAGTCTGTGCGCGCTCATCCGCGGCTCGTGCGCAACCGGAGTACTCGCATCCACGACATGCGCGGCATCATATCACCATGGTGAGCATCCTCCGGAGAGCGGCCCTGACGATTGCGGCCGCTTCCCTGGCGCTGCTCCCGCTCATCGCGCTCAACCTGACGCACGTGGGCTCGCTTCACCTCGAGCGCTTCCGCGAGCCGACCTGGATTCTCTACGGCTCGCTGGCGCTGGTGGTTCTCCTGCGACGCGATCCCGCCGCGTTCGCCCACATGTGGGCGGCGCGTCTGCGCGCCATCCTGGATCATCCCCGGTTCTTTCCCTGGATGACCGGGATCATGCTGGCGCTGTACCTCCTCGCGGCGTGGGCGCAGCACCTCTCCTTCCACACCTTCTCCCACGACTTCTCGATGATCGACGATGCGCTGGTGCCGCGTCCCCACCGGCCGCTTCTCTACTCGCCGCTCCTCGGACGGAGCTTCCTGAGCGAGCACTTCTCGCCCATTCTCGCCGCGCTGGTGCCGATCCACGCGTTGATGCGGTCTCCGGGCCTGCTCGTGGTCCTCCAGCCGCTCGCGCTCTGGGGGGCGGTGCTCGTGCTACGAACGATCCTGCTTCGGTCCGGGGTCTCCTTGGCGACCACGAATCTGGCGTGCCTCGTGTACCTCAATCATCCCGTCCTGATCGCGACGCTTCTCTATCTCTTCCACATGGAGTGCTTCCTGCCCGTGTTGGCGCTCTCGGCGTTTCGCTACTACAAGGAAGGCGCAAACGGGAAGTACGCGGCCATGATCGTGCTGACGCTCGCGGTGAAGGAGGACGTGGGGCTCTATCTCGCGGCGTTCGGCATGTACGCGGCGCTGGTGGAGCGCCGGCGAGCGCTCGGATTCCTCACCGTGGCGGCGGCGCTGGGCTGGACGGCCTTCGCGATCCAGATCGCGATGCCGTCGCTTGGCGGTCACCCCGCCGGCGGGTATCCCTTCCTCTCACGGTGGAGCGCCTGGGGGCACGACTCCGGAATGATCCTCTGGGGCTTTCTGACGCATCCGGTTCGTCTGGTGCTGTCGCTTCTGGGATGGACCTATCTGAAATTCTTCGCGCAGGTTCTCTTCGTACCATTCTTCCCGAAGGCGGGCGTGATCCTGTTCTTCCTGCCGTGGCTCCTGCCCGCCACGAGCGGGTTCTTTCAGCAACAGAGCCTCGGGCTCTATTACGGGATCCCGCTCCTCACCTTCTCCACGATCGCGGGGGCTCTGGGGCTCGTCTCCGACCGGTTCCGGAAGGTTGTGTCCTCACGGCTCGCGCTGCCGGCCGCGTGCGCGGCGGTCATGCTCAACGTGTCGCACCTGAGCTTCCACGAGATCCCGCGATCGCGCCCTCGCGTCCTGCGCGAGATCAGCGCGGCCATTCCGGACACGGCGACGGTTCAGGCGATGTCCTGCTTCTATCCGGTCCTCGGGTACCGGCGGGAGAAGATTCTCATCGATCGCGAAACCACGCGCATCACGGCCGACTACGCGGTGCTCCGCACCGAGCGCACCACCTGGCCCCTTCCGCCTGTGGAGGCACGGGCTCTCGTGTACAGCGCGCTGACCTCCGGGGGCTACGAGAATCGATCCACCGTGCGGGGCTTCTACATTCTGCGTCGGGTCAGACCGGCGCCGCGACGCTGATCGACGGGGTGTGCTTCACGGGGAAGTTGACCGAGTTGGCGATGAAGCAGATCGCGTGCGCGCGCTCGTGGAGCGATTTGGCCTTCTCGGCATCGGAGCCCGGCGCGATCGTCACCTTGGGATGGAGCATCACCTCGGTGAATCGGACCACGCCATCCACGCGCTCCATCGTGCCCGTGGCTTCGTCCTCGTAGGACAGCACCTGCACCCCGCCGCGCGCGCAGAGCGCGAGATAGCTCAGGCAATGGCAGCCCGTCAGCGCCGCCACCAGCAGATCCTCGGGATCATGGAGGGCCGGGTCGCCGCGAAACACCGGCGCCGCGGAGCATTTCAGGGAAGGCTTCCCCTGGAAGTCGACCCGGTAGTCTCGCGAGTAGCCCTCGTAGGTCGAGGTGGGTCCCTTCGCCGCGCCGGTCCATACCAGACGGCAGTCGAACTGATGCTCTTCGTCGCTCATCGGTTCCTCCTTTTGCGCGGCGCACGCGCCGCACCCACGTTCACGCGATGGCGGTCTCCGCCGCCGCGCCTTCGAAATTCCGATCCATCGTCCGGTCCACGCGCCGCCTCAGGTCCCAGAACCCCACCGCCGCCAGAATCGCCAGCCCCCCGATCGGGCCCCAGAGAAGCATCGGGCGCTTCGAGGCGAGATCGAGCAGCACACCGCCGATCAGGGGCCCGATGGACCACCCGAAAGAATTGAAGAGCCCGTAGACACCCATGTATCGCCCGCGGAGCTCCGTGGTCGAGAAGTTGGCGACGAGATTCATCGAAGCAGGCGTCGTGACGATCTCACCCATCGTCACCACGAACATCGCCAGCGCCAGCAGCGCGAAATCGCGGCCGATCCCCATCATCGCGTAGCCCGCACCGTAGAGGATACTCCCCAGCACGAGTGCCGTGGTCATGCGATAGGAGGCGAGGGCGCGCACCACCGGAAACTGCAAGAAAACCACCATGAGCCCGTTCAGCGCGTAGAGCGCGCCCAGCTGGAGCTTGGTGATCCCCACCCACGTGACCGCGTACACCGAGAGCGTGGAGATGAGCTGCGACATCACCGTGAAGAGGACGAGAGAGACGACGCAGTAGCGGACGAAGGTCCCGTCGCGGAGCGCCTGTCCCAGCTCCTCGAACCCGAACTTGGCGAGCGGCGCCGTTCCGGTCGAGCCGGGGAGAAGCGTCGTGGACTCCTGGGGCTCGAGCGAGTGCGCGAGGCGGTGCGGCCGGGTCTCCTCCACCTTGAATGCCATGAACAGCCCCGCGGCGAGCAGCACCAGGGCGGCGATCACGAAGAGCGTGGGATACGAGAGCGCCGCGAGAAAGCCGCCGATGGCCGGCCCGATCGCCCAGCCCAGATTCCCGCCGATCCGGAGCACGGCGTAGTACTCGGCGCGGGCCGAGCCCTGGGCGATGTCGGCCACCATGGCGCCGGACGGAGGCTCGAACGCGCGGCCCGAGAAGGCGCTCAGCGAGGTGAGCAAGCCGAACCACACTACCGGCGCATGGAGCAGCACCGCCGCGCCCAGCCCCAGGAAGGTGGCCGCGCGGACGAGCTGCGATCCCACGATCACGATCTTCCTGCCCAGCCGGTCCGTCAGCTCGCCCCCCACGACCTGCCCGACCGCCCCGGCGAGCGCCGCGAAGAAGAACATCGCCCCCACGGCGCTCATGGGAACGCCGCGCTCCCCATGCAGGTACAGGCTCAGGAAGGGGATGACGATCGAGAAGCCGGTGGATCCCAGGACCCGGCCCAGGAACAAATGCAGGAGACGGCGGTCCTTCTGGAAGAGGACGCGGCGAGGAAAGACGCTGTCGAGCCAGCCGAGCATGTCTGGTAGATTCGCGGCCCGACGTGAGCCGTTCGGTCACGGAGGGGTAGCGTCCACACAATACATGGGGACGCATCTTCGTTTCCACACGGAGGATCGAGCCATGATCGGCGAGTTCAAGGCATTCCTGCTCAAGCATGGGGTGATCGCGCTTGCAGTGGCCGTCGTGATCGGCGGAGCGGTCCAGAAGCTGGTGGCCGCCATCGTCGCGGACCTGATCATGCCCATCATCGGAGCGTTCACTCCGTCCGGCAACTGGCGCACCGCGACCGTCTCGATCGGCGCCGTCAAGCTCGGGTTGGGGGACTTTCTCGGCGCGGTACTCGATTTCGTGATCATTGCGTTCGTGGTGTTCGTGATCGTGAAGGCGCTCGTGAGGGAGGCCCCGCCGGCGCCACCGACGCCCGCGTAACTCCGATGCCGAAGCCGGACGACATCCGGATGGACGATCTCGCTCCGCGGCGCGCTCCTGAGCGGCCCGGCGCGCTCCCGCACCACACGGGCACGGAGAAGATCCTTCCTTTGGGGGAGGCGGTCGCGAGGTTCGTCCGTCCGGGCGATTCGGTGGCGCTGGGCACCTGTCTCGAGCAGATGATTCCGTTCGCCGCGACCCGCGAGATCATGCGCCAGAACATCGGCGACCTATCCCTGATCGGGCCCGTCTCCGACATCTGCTTCGATCAGCTCATCGGCGCCGGACTCGCGCGCCGCGTGATGGCGGCCTGGGTGGGAAACGTGATGATGGGCTCGGCCTATTGCTTCCGGCGCGCGGTGGAGCGCGGCGAGCCCAAGCCCATCGACGTCGTGGAGTTCTCCAATTTCACGCTCGCGCTGGCTCTCCACGCCGCGGCGATCGGCTCGCCGTTTCTACCCACGCGCTCGGCGCTGGGATCGGACATCGTGGGGAAGAATCCGCTGCTCAAGCCGGTGAAGGATCCGCTGGGCGGTGACGCGCCCATCCTCGCCGTGAGATCCCTGAGCCCCGACGTGGCGATCGTGCACGTGCAGCGCGCGGACCCGCACGGCAACGCCATCCTATGGGGAAGCCTCGGAATCACCTCCGATGCCGTGCGAGCGGCGCGCGCAGTGATCGTGACCGCCGAGGAGGTCGTTGCGCCGGAGCAGATCCGGCGTGACCCGAACCGCGTCGTGATTCCAGGCATCGTAGTCTCCGCGGTCTGCGAAGCCCGGTGGGGAGCCCATCCCTCGCCCGTGCAGGGCTACTATCGAAGGGACCATGAAGCCTACCGGGAGTACCACGAGGTGACGAAGACCAAGGATGGATACGAGCGCTGGCGCCGCGAGTGGGTCGAGGGGGCGCGCGATCTCCCGGCGTACGTCCGGAAGCTGGGCAACGAGCGAGTCGCCGCGCTCATCCCCCTGGAGCACGCGCTCCCCGAGCCGGTGGACTATGGCTACTAGGCTCGTCGAGGCGCCGGGATCTGTCCGTCCCCTTCTCACACCGTTCCTTCCGCTGGTCCATCCGCTCGATGCGCTCTCGAGGGTGGAGCGTGATCCGAACGTTCTGTTCCTCGACTCGGGTGGCTCCCTGGGGGATGGCGCGGGGTGGACCCTCCTTGCCTTCGATCCCGCATGGCGCCTGGAGCTGCGCGATGGCGTCCTCTGGCGAATCGCCGGGGAGGGAGCCGGGCCGATCGCGGGCGACCCGGTCGAGGCGTTGGCGCATCTCTGGCCTTCCCGGCTCGCGTACGAGTGGCCGTCCGAGCTGATTCGCGACAACCCCTGGCTCTTGCCGCCGTTCGTCTCCGGACTCGCGGGCTTCGTCTCCTATGATTTCAAGGATCACCTGGAACGCTATCCGCAGCGCGCGCGCCGGGAGTCGCGGGTCCCCGATCTCTCGCTCGCGTTCTATGACGTGGTCTGGGCCTGGTCCCCGAGCGGAATCGGCGTGGTCGTCTCGAGCGGCCTTCCGATGCGCGATGCCGACGTCCGGGAGCAGCGGGCGGAGGCGAGGCTCCGCCAGCAATGGGAAAGAATCCTGGGACCGGGCACGGCTGCGGACGCACCGTGGCCGCCGAAACGCGGCGCCGAGCCGCGCATCACTTCGAACTTCACCCGCGAGGCCTATTGCCGCGTCGTGGAGCGGGCACTCGAGCACATCGCGGCCGGGGACGTCTACCAGGTGAACCTGGCTCAACAATTCCGGATCGAGCCCGCGCCCGATGCGCCAGCACTCTACCGGTCGCTCCGCGAGGCGTCCCCCGCGCCCTTCGCGTCCTTTCTCACGACGGAGGACGCCGCCATCGTCTCCTCCTCTCCCGAGCGCTTCTTCGAGGTTCGTGGGGATCGGATCGAGACCTGGCCGATCAAGGGAACGCGGCCGCGCGGCGACACCGAGGAGGAGGATCGGGCCTACGCCTCAGCCCTCGCCGTAAGCTCCAAGGACCGGGCCGAGAACGTGATGATCGTGGATCTGGAGCGAAACGACCTGGGACGGATCTGCGACGTGGGATCCGTGCACGTGCCCGCGCTCTGCGAAGTGGAGCGTTACGCCAACGTGCACCATCTCGTCTCCCGCGTGGCGGGAACGCTGCGCGAGGATGCCGGCCCGACGGAGATCATGCGCGCCATGTTCCCGGGAGGCTCCATCACCGGAGCTCCCAAGATCCGTGCGGTGCAGATCATCGACGAGCTGGAGCCGACCCGCCGCGGCGCCTACACCGGGGCGATCGGATACTGGGACGTGAGCGGCGACTGCGACTTCAACATCGCGATCCGCACGATCGTGGTCGAGGGAGGAGCCGCGACGTTCCACGTCGGCGGCGGAATCGTGGCGGACTCCACTCCGGAAGGGGAATACGAGGAGACTCTCGTGAAGGCCCGCGGCATGATGCGGGCGCTGGGGGCGACCCGGGCCGGCTAGCCAGCGCGGCTCGCGCCGGTCCGGTGCACTATCCGGGGCGGCGCGAGAGCACGACCGGGGCGGCTTCCGCGGTGCGCACACGCTCGAAGAACGCGCGCAGGGAACCGTACTCGCTCGCGGGAACGGGCATCGTGCGAAGCACCAGGGAGCGCCGGTACAGGAGCTTTCCTTCCCGCACCTCGGCGCTCGACGAGTAGGAGCCGAAGGAGCTCTCCAGCGAGACCGGAGGCGGCAGCTCCTCCACCGCAAATCCGCTGGGAAGCTTGGTGCCTTCGTTCTCGACGAAGGTCCGGCCGCGGAGCATCACCGGATACTTCCGCGACGGCTCCGTGAGCGTGAGCCGCTCCTGCCTCGAGACCAGCGCGGGCTTGAACACCATGAGTCCGTTCGCCACGACCTGGGCATATCCGGGCGAGCGAAACGTGAGATCCAGCTCGAACCGATTCCCACTCTCGAGATCCCGCGTCAGGACCTTCGAGACGGTCGCCTTGGAGAGCCCGCCCCTCACCCAGGCTTCCACCGTTCGTTGATACGCTTCCGACGTCATCGCTTGAAATTGTCTCCGCTCCACGATGGCCTCGCGTCCGCGGGATCGTTCCTCGATCATTCCCAGCACCGTCCCGGTGGAGTCGAGCTCCGCCTCGATCCGGCGCTCCAGAAGATTCCTGTCCGGAGAAGCGACCGGCGTTCGCACGAGCCCGCCCCCTTCCTTGATCAGGAGCGAGAGGCCGCCCTGCTCGTCCTCGGGGAGATCGCCGAAGGGCGTGGTGGGATCGGTGGGGTCGAAGAAGATCAGCGATCCCAGCGCGGGGTGCGTCACGGCCGCCGCCGAGGACTCGGCATCGGCGCGAACGGCCAGGATGCAATGGTCGAACTGTCCCGGCGACGGCCACTCCTCCCGCACATAGGCAGGGTCGTTGGAGCGGATCACCGCGAGGTAGGACTCGACGCCCACGCTCCGGAGCATCGTTTTCATGAGATTCGCCTTGTCCTTGCAGTCGCCGTACGACTTGGCGAACACCTGGGCCGCGGGATGCGGGCGGTATCCTCCGCCTCGCGAGACGCCGAGCTGGATGGCGATGTAGGCGAGACCCTGGACGTAGCGTCCAATGGCCCGGACGCGGTCGAGCGTCGTTTGCGAGCCGGAGGCCAGGAGCCGGGCCTTGGATTCCAGGGCCGGGTCCGGCATGGCCGACGGAGCGCTCAGCTGCTCCAGCCACTCCGCGACGCCCGTCCACGATCCGTACGACGCGATCGAGGGCGGGCGCGTGCCCGGGTCCGTGGGTGCGGCGTCCACGACGAGCCTCGGCGCGAGCGAAGTGACCGGAGGCCTCAAGAGCTCATCCTCGATCCAGGGCAGGTCGCGAAGCTCCCACGTATACGCGGACCCGTTGAATGTGGATGCCACCGGAGCATGATTGAAGGTAAGACCCTTGGCGGTCCAGGCCGGCGGGAGCGCGAGCGTGAATCGAGAGCGCAGCGTGGGCAGCTCTCCCTGGAAGCTCCACTGGAACTGCCCGCAGAACGTCCGCTGCTCGAACGAGACCTCGAAGCCGAACACCGAGCCTTGGTCCGCCTCGCCGGAAGCATCCACGAAGCGGATGCGCTCCTCGTTGTAGACGTCGTTCAGCGCGGCGGCCGCGTCGATCGCCTGATCCTTTCCGTACTCCGATACCTCGCCACGCGGCCCGATCAGCCAGGCGTCGAGGCGATGGATGCCTCCTCCGTCCGTCCGGTAATACCGCTGCGCCCTCGCGTGCTCGCGGCCTTCGTAGCGAAGAATGCGCACCGCATATCGCGCCGTCCCCTCGATCTTGCCGCTGGGATCGAGCGTGAGCGATTCCTCGTCGAGGAGGACCACGGCCGGCACCTTGGCGTCGTAGGCGGGCATCGCCAGCGAAGCCGCCTCGGTGAGCCAGACCGGCGCCTTCGGCTTGGCGGCCACGGGAACGGCAGGGACGAGGAGGGTGAGGAGGCAAAGGCCCGGAGCGAGCGCGCCCGGGATCGAGCGGAACGAACCGCTACCGAGGAAGCGTCTCATCGGCGGCGATGGAAAGGACGGTCTGATCCTGCGTGCGAAAATCCTCGAACGCCTTCTTGAGCTTCGGATACTCCTCCGCCGGGAATGCGATCGTCCCGTTCTCCCCGAAGAGGATCGAATGCAGGAACTGGATCTGGCGTCCGTCCTCGGTGTGCCGGATCTGGGCGGAGTGCCTGCCGACGCCGGGAAGGAGGATGGGAGTCGACGGCGGGGTGCTCTCCAGGTGGAAGCCCGGCGGAAGCTCGATCGTGACCATGTCGGTTTCGGACCAGGCGTAATCGAAGAAGATGGGAGACTCGCGCTTGGCCGCGGTGAAGGTCTGGGTCTCGCCACGCTGGAAGAACGCCGGCTGGAGAAAGAGGCGCTGCGACGTCCGCTGGGCGTAGGCCGGAACGCGGACGTGATAGGTGATGCGGAAGGGCCCGGAAGGGTCCGAGCCCGGATCGAATCGGATGTCCGTCACCTCGGCGGCGCTCAGATTGGCCTTCGCGCTGTCGATGACCTTCTTTTCCTTGTCGACCGCGGAGTGATCACGCAGATGGGCTCGCCACGTCGCCGCGCTCTGCCCGGTCATCTCGTCCGTGATCTCTCCCTCCACCGTTCCATCGGGGGAGAGCTTCAGGCTCGCGGTCCTGCGCTCCAGGCTCTGCTCCGGAGTTCCCACGGGGCTGCGCAGGAACTGCGGCTCGGTGGGATCGGGGATGAGCATGTCGACTCCCTGGAGCTCCCACGGAAGCATGTCCGGGGGCAGATCCGCCGCGGAAGGATCCACGGCGCGCCACCGTCCCAGGGCGTTCACGACGGCACACTGCCGTGTGAGGAGGTAGGGCGTGGGCGAGCTCGACGTGAAGAGGCACTGAGACCGGTCCGGTGCATACGCCAGCCTCGCGTCCAGCCCGGCCGCGGTCGCCATCGCGAGGAACACCTTCAGGACACCGTAGGAGTCCGCGAGTCCTGCCTTCAGATGCTCCGACGCGGAATGATCCTTCTGGAGCCAGGCTCGCTGGTCCACGGTCAGGCCCGAATCGCTCCGATCGGAGTTGCGGATCGTTTTCCGGCAATAGTCGAGGAGGGTATCGATCGTCGCGTTCGGGTCCTGGGCGTCCTTGACGACGGACTTCGTCACCTTCTTGACGTCTCCGGAAGCGCGGGAGAGCGGGCCGGTGATCTCGTAGAGCGATCTGCCGAACTTGCGCCAGTAATTCGACACCGGATATTCCTCGTCCACGGTCGTGTAATAGATCACCAGCCACGCGCGCTTCCCGAGATCCGGCGGAGCGTAGGGCTCTTTCTGGAACGAGGGCATGCTCGTGATCGTCATCACGTTCGTGTTCCGGTCGTCTTCGGTGAGCGGAGGCATCGCGAAATTGAACGCCCGCATCCTCATCTGAAATGCCGGAAGCGGGACGGGCAGCGGGTGAACCAGGAGGCGAATCGTCTCGACGGGGATGTCCAGCTGCAACGGGATCAGAACATTGTGCGAGAGGCGGTCATAGTGTGAGATCGACCAGCGATACTCGACGATGCAGCCGGGCTCCACGCCCGGCATCGCGATCGATTTGTTCTGGACCTTGACGCCCCCCGCCTTCAAGACGGTCCGATCCAGGATGGCGTCCTTCTTGACGGCGAGGACCGTCCCGTCGGGGCGGATGGTGCGCGCTGCGACGTCGCCCACCTGACTTCCCTTGAGATACGGGATGTCGATCCGCGTGTAGGCGTCGCGTCCGCGCTCGTTGAAGATCTTGATCCGCTGACGCTGCGTCTGGGTGGACTTGACGTCGTCGCCGCTCCACTCGTCCGTGACCTGGATTTCCCACTCCAGAACCTCGGCGTCCGCGTCGGCTTCCACGCGCCCCTGCTTCAGCGCCAGGTCCGCGGGGCTCACCGGCGCCCAGGAGTCGGCGAAGGCGGCGGATCCCGGGACGCATAAGGTCAGAGGGACGAGAGCCAGCAGGGCCGGAATCGGGATGGCGCGCATCGAGCCTCCCTGCCTGACCTAGATCCCCACGTCGATCACGAGCACCAAAGCGCCGTTCGAGACGGAGAAGTTGTAGGCCAACCCGGCCGGACCGACGGCATAGAGCGTGAAGGTGCCGTCTCCGGGTCCCTTGGCCTCGCTCAGGAGCGCGGCCTTGCCG
>DASQAV010000094.1:0-35982 GCA_035635575.1 Candidatus Dormiibacterota bacterium
GATGTTCGTCATCCGGATTCCGGTGTCGCCGCCGGCATAGTCGTTGGTGTTCGGTGACGTGCTCTGGGTCCAGTTCTGCACCGCGAGGGAACCCGGGAAGAAGTCCTCGGGACCGCCGTAGTTCGGAGGATTCGGCGCCTCGAGCTGCGAGAGCCCATCCGCCTGCACGACCTTCACCCGGCCGTGCGGCGCCGGCGGAACGAGACAGGAGGCGTTGTCGCAGTCACGGCAGTTGTCGATCATCGTGTCGTCGACGTGGTAGATCAGGAGTCCCGAGCCCGGGAGCGCCGCGTCCAGGCCTTCCTGATTCCGATTCTCGACGAGAAAATACTCGGACCCCGGCTGCCCGTTCTTCCAGATCTTCATCACCCCACCGCCCTGCGTGAGGGGCGCGAGCGTGTAATGCCCCGACACGCCCACGACGAGTGGCAACTCGAATCCGAGGAACGCGCGCGACCAGGGATCGATCGCGCCCGCCCGCGAGCCCTGCGATTCGGGCGGCGAGAGCGGAAGGTAGTTTCCGAGGCTCATGAGCGAGTAGACGCCGAGCCCGCTTCCGACGGGATTGCCGCAGCCGCTGAACTCGTAGAGATCGGCGAGCCCCAGCGTGTGGCCGAATTCGTGGAGGTAGGTCCCGTTCGCCTTGTCGCCCGACTGGTAATTGAACTCGCCGTTCATCGTGTAGAGAAATCCGCGAACGTTCCCGAGAATCATCCCGGGAAGGCAGCTCGGGCTGCTCGGCTGCGGGCAGTCCTGATAGGTGCTGACGCCGGCCTCGTGCGACCAGAGAAGGTCGGGCTCGAATTGAGCCGGCGCGACCTCCGCTCCCTGCCCGGGATGGATCACGATCGTCGCGTCGATGTAGCCGTCATCGTCGCCGCTCGAGGGGATCCCGTCGGGACCGTCGTTGTCGAAGAAGCTCAGGTTGTGGTCGAACGAGTTGTAGGCGGCTTGCATGGCGGCTTCGGCGGCCCCCTGTCCGCTGCGCGGATAGGATCCGAAGTCGAGCCCCGAGGCGCCGTTCGTGTAGTAGGCGTACGAATGCGGCATCTTCACCCATTCGGGAGTGACGCGCCCGGAGACGATGAGCCGGCCGTGCGAGTTGGTGCGATAGAACTCCCTCAGGCTGATGATCCCGTCGTTCGGATCGTCGCTGAAGAAGAGCCGGTTGTAGTACCCGGGCGTGCTGTTCGGGCCATGACCGACCGCGGGCCCGAAGGCATCGGCGGGAAAGTCGGCCAGCACGACGAGGAGATTCCGGTGGGCGATGCCGTCGCGCGGGTACTTAGCGAAATTCAGACCGAAGGCGGGATAGATCTGGTCCACGCCCCAGGCCCGGCTCCTCTTGTACCGCTCGGCGTTCCGGATCAGGAGCGCCTCCTGACCCGCGGCGCGAGCGGCGGCGACCACGTGCGGTGATACCTCGGCGGCGCGCGCCAGGTGCGGCGCAAAGAGGAGCAAGGACAAGGTCAGGGCCGCGGCGAGCGCGGCGATGTTCCGCTTCTTCAAGAAAACCTCCCGGTATGAGTATCCCTTGCTCACTCCCACTCGATCGTCGCAGGAGGTTTCGAGCTGATGTCATAGACGACCCGGTTCACCCCTGGAACCTCGTTCACGATCCGGGAGGATACCCGGGCCAGGAACGAATCCGGAAGCCGCGCCCAGTCGGCGGTCATTCCGTCACTCGACGTGACCGCCCGGAGGGCGACGACCTGATCATAGGTCCTTCCGTCCCCCATCACCCCCACGGTGCGGACGGGCAGAAGCACCGCAAATGCTTGCCACACTTCGTCATAGAGCCCACTGCGTCGCAGCTCGGTGATGAATATATCGTCTGCGAGCTGCAGCGTCTTCACTGCTTCCGCGGTCACCGGTCCAAGAATCCGGACCGCCAGGCCAGGGCCGGGGAACGGATGACGGCCCACGACGGCCGCCGGAAGCCCCAGGAGGGCGCCCAGCTCGCGAACCTCGTCCTTGAATAATTCCCGGAGCGGCTCCACAAGTTCCATTTTCATTCGGTCCGGAAGCCCCCCGACATTGTGGTGGGACTTGATCTTGGCTGAGGGGCCGCGGGTCGAGGTGCTCTCGATCACGTCGGGATAGAGGGTCCCCTGGGCCAGGAGATCGGCCCCGCCCCGCTCCTGGGCCGCCAGATCGAACACGTTGATGAACTCCGCCCCGATGATCTTCCGCTTCCGCTCCGGATCCTCGACTCCGTGGAGCGCGGAAAGGAACCGGTCGCGCGCGTCGACCGTCACGAGGTCGCGGTCGAGGATGGGGCGCATCGCGCGAGCCACCTGCTCGGCTTCGCCCAGACGCAAGAGGCCGTGGTCCACGAACACGGCGAGGACCTGTCCCGGCACGGCGCGGTGCAGGAGCGCCGCGACCACCGAGGAATCGACTCCGCCGCTCAGGGCGCAGAGGACGCGCCGCGCTCCCACCTGTGCCTTGATCTTGGCCACCGATTCGTTCAGCACCTGCCCCATCGTCCAGTCGCCGCGGAACCCGCACACCTCGAAGAGGAAGTTCTTCAAGATGCGCGTGCCCTGCGTGGAGTGCGCGACTTCCGGATGGAACATCACGGCGTAGACGCCGCGCTTTGGATCCTCGACCGCGGCCACGTCGACCGACTCGGTGTGCGCGAGCTTGGTGAATCCGCGCGGCATGGACTCGACCACGTCGCCGTGGCTGGCCCAGACGCGGCTCGTCGGATCCACTCCGGCGAGAAGCCGCCCCGCCGTCTCGACCGCGAGCGTCGCTTCGCCGTATTCGCGCCGCGCGCTCGGGGTCACGCGGCCGCCGAGGTCGCGCGCGAGGAGCTGGAAGCCGTAGCAGATCCCGAGCACGGGAATGCCCAGGTCGAGGATTCCCGGGTCGAGACCGGGCGCCCCCTGCTCGAGCACGCTGCTCGGGCCGCCCGAGAGGACCAGCCCCTTCGGGGCGCGCTTCTCGATCTGCGCCCGGGTCAGGCGCGGGTCCACGATCTCGGCGTAGACGCCCAGCTCCCGCGCGCGCCGCGCGATGAGCTGCGTGAACTGCGATCCGTAGTCCAGGATGAGAAGCAGCTCGTGGCTCAATGGAGGAAGCACCTTTCTCCGGTCAGGAGCATCGTCAGGCCCCGCGATTCCGCGGCCGCGATGGATTCCTCGTCCCGCACCGACCCTCCGGGCTGGGCGATCGCCGTGATGCCGGCCTTGGCCGCCATCTCGACCGAGTCCGGAAACGGAAAGAAGGCGTCCGAGCAGAGCACCGCGCCCTTCACGTCATGTCCCGAGCGCTCCGCTTTGAGGAGCGCCAAGCGCACGGCGTCCACGCGGGAGGACTGCCCCGCTCCGATCCCCAGCGTGCGCCCCTCCCGCGCGATGACGATCGCGTTCGAGATCACGTGCCGCGTGACGCGCCAGGCGAAGCGGAGATCCCGTGTCTCCGCTTCGGTGGGCTTGCGGGCCGTGACCGCCATCCAGCTCTGGAACTGCGGAGGGCCCGGCAGCGTCTCGGCGAGCAGGCCGCCCAGGAGACTGCGCGTCGCGATCGGGTCGGCCGCGCCGCGCAGGAGGTCCGGAGCCTCGAGCACCATGAGATTCTTTCGCGTCTTCTCGAGCCGCTCGGGCGAGGCCGCGATCGAGGGCGCGACCACCACCTCGAGGAAGAGGCTTCCGATGGCCTCGAGCGCCGCGTCATCCAGCGGCCGGTTCACGGCGAGAATCCCGCCGAAGGCCGAGAGCGAATCGGCATCCCGCGCCAGCGGGATCGCCAAGGCCGTGGTGGGCGCGACCGCGGCGCCCGAGGGGTTGCGGTGCTTCACCACGACCGCGGCGGGCTCCTCGAACTCGTGCAGGATCTGGAGCGCCGCCTCGATGTCGAGGTAGTTGTTGTAGGAGAGCGTCTTTCCCTTGAGCTGGGTGAGCGCCTCGATCCCGCCCCCCTCCTCTTTCGCATACACCCCGCCCTCCTGCCCCGGGTTCTCACCGTACCGGAGCTTCTGGAGCAGGCGATAGCGGCGATCGATGCGCTCGGGAAGCGCGCCGGAGCGAGAAGCTTCCGGGCATCCCGCCGCGAAGTACCGCGCGATCGCCGCGTCGTACGCCGCGGTGCGCTCGAAGGCGCGCCGCGCGAGCTTCCGCGCCATCGCCGCGGGCACGGCACCCTGCCCGCGATCCAGCGATTCCAGAACTTCGCCGTACTGATCCGGATCCACGACGACCAGCACGTGCGCGTGGTTCTTTGCCGCGGCGCGGATCAGGGCCGGACCGCCGATATCGATCTGCTCCACGGCCTCGGCCTCGGAGACGCCCGCGCGCTCGATGGTCTTCTCGAAGGGATACAGATTCACGACGACCAGCTCGATCGAGACGACGCCGTGATGATGGCGCTCCTCCTCGTCGGCGCGGTTCCCGCGCCGGTAGAGGATGCCGCCGTGCACCACGGGGTGGAGCGTCTTGACGCGGCCCTGGAAGAGCTCGGGGTAGCCCGTGATCTCGGAGACGTCGCGGACCGAGACGCCGGCATCCTGGAGCACGGCCGCGGTACCGCCGGTGGAGACGATCTTGACTCCGTGGCGCGCGAGTCCATTCGCGAGCTCGATCAGCCCGGTCTTGTCCGAGACGGACAGGAGCGCGCGGCCGATCCGGATTTCGCTCACCGCGGGCCCGTACCCCCCGTGATTCCGGCCAAGGCTTCCTCGTAGCGGCGGCTGGTCTTCTCGACCACGTCCTCGGGAAGACGGGGCGGCGGCGGGTTGCGGTCCCACTGGATGGAATCGAGGTAGTCGCGGATCACCTGCTTGTCGAAGCTGTCCTGCGCGACCCCCTCGCGATAGCCCCGCATCGGCCAGTAGCGCGAGGAATCGGGCGAGAGCGCCTCGTCGATCCAGAGCGGGGCCCCGTCCCGCTCGCCGAATTCGAACTTGGTGTCCGCGAGAATGAAGCCGCGCTCCCGCGCGTGCTCGGCGGCGGCGCGGTAGATCTGGAGCGATGCCTCGCGAAGCTTCCCGGCGACCTCCCGTCCGACGATCGAGACCATCCGCTCGAACGTGATGTTCTCGTCGTGTCCTTCCTGGGCCTTGGTCGCCGGGGTGAAGATCGGCTCGGGAAGCTTGGAGGAGAGCGTAAGCCCGGGCGGCAGCTTCACGCCGCAGACCGCTCCCGAAGCCTGGTATTCCTTCCAGCCGGAGCCCGCCAGGTACCCGCGCACCACGCACTCCACGTCGTAGCGCTTCGCGCGCCGGACCAGCATGGAGCGGCCCTCGAGGAGCGAGGCGTGCTGCGAGAAAGGCGCGGGAAAGGAGGCCACGTCGGTCGAGAGGTAGTGGTTGGGCAGGAGCCCGCGAAGCTTCTCGAACCAGAAACGGGAGATCTGGGTGAGCACCCGTCCCTTGCCCGGGATGCCTTCGCTCAGGATCACGTCGTAGGCCGAGACCCGGTCCGTCGCGACGATGAGCAGCGAATCGCCGAGCTCGTAGATGTCGCGCACCTTTCCGGCGTAGTCGGGTTTTCTTCCGGGAACCTCCACCCGGCGCAGAGCGCGCTCGACGGCTTTCATCGTTCCTTCCTCCGCTGAATCAGGCGAATGGCTTCGACGTACAGACGATGTTCGAGGGGCAGCAGCCGCTCCGACAGCGTCTCCTCCGTGTCGCCCGGAAGAACGTCGAGCGGCGCCTGGAGCAGGATCGGACCCGTATCGATGCCCGAATCGACGTAGTGGACCGTCACCCCCGTGACGGGCACGCCGGCCTCGATCGCCTGCCGCTGCGCGTTCCGTCCCGGGAACGCGGGAAGCAGCGACGGGTGCACGTTCAGAACCGGAGCCGAAACGCCATCGAGAAACCCGGCGCTCAGGATACGCATGAACCCGCACAGCGCGACGAGATCGGCGCGATCCTCCCGCACGAGACGAAGGAGCATCCGCTCCGCCTCCGGATCCAGACGCGCTCCCTTCGTCGCGGGCGCAAGCACCTGGGCCGGGACTTCCATCGCGCGGGCGGTCTCGAGCGCCTGGGCGTCGGGACGATCGCTCACGACGCGCACCACGCTACCCGAGATCCTGCCATCCCTCGTGGCCTCGATCAAATTGGCCGCGTGGGACCCCCGGCCGGAGGCCAGGACGAGCAGCCGTAACGGCTTCACCACCCAACGTATACCACTGCCGGCAATCCTTTACAAGGACTCTGTCCCGAAGGACTTAGCGCATCTTCGAGCTCCACCGCAGAAGCTCCGGCGCGGGGTGCGCGCGGGTGGAGATGAGCGCTCCTCCGGGCACGGGAGTGATCCGGATCGCGCCCTCCTGATCGGTCCGGAGCACGCGGGCGCCGGCGAGGAGGTAGCGCCCGACGGTGGCGCGGTTGGGATGTCCGAAGCGATTGCGCTCTCCGCACGAGATGAGTGCCAAGCGCGGCTTCGCCGCTGCGATCCACGCCGAGTCGCTCGAGGTCTTGCTCCCGTGGTGCGGCACTTTCATGATCTGTACCGGCCCGAGCGTGCCGAGGAGCGCCATCTCCGCGTCGTGCTCCACGTCCCCCGCGAAGCAGACGGTAGCCTCTCCCACGCGGACGAGCGCGACGAGGGAGCGGTTGTTCTCGGCGGCGTTTCCGCTCCGCGCACCCTCGAGGGGAGGCGCCCGAAGAAGCGGAACGTTGAGGCTCGGGCCTGGAGTCAGGATGGTATCGGCCAGGACGGAATGATCGCGGGCGCGCGAGCGCGCGAGCCCGGCGAGGACGGGACGGCGCCACGCTCCCCCGGGATCGCTTCCATTCTCGAAGAGCGCCCGCACGAAGCCGCGCGAGCAGAGCCAGGCCAGGCCGCCATAGTGATCGCGGTGCGCGTGGGAGAGAATCGCGGCGTCGAGCTGTTCGATTCCCTCCGCGCGCAGGGCCGGCTCGACGGCCACGCGTCCCTCGTCGCGGGTTTCCGTCGCGGGACCCGCGTCCACGAGAATCGACGTTCCCGATGCATGCGCCACCGCGGCGTCCCCCTGCCCCACGTCGAGCACCAGGAGCCAGGCCGCGCGGTCCGGCCGGTGCGGAGACGGCAGGAAGGGCGCCACCCAGCAAAGAAGGAGCGCCGCGAGCGCGCACGCGCCAGCGTTCCTCCGCTCCCGGGGCCGGCGCGTGAGACGCGCCCGTTCCCACGCCGCGGCCGCCACGAGAAGCAGTGCGAGCCCGACCACGATTGCCGCGGCGGGCGGCAGCGCGCGCGCCGGCAGCGGCGGCATCCACGCCGCGACCTTCGCGGTGAGCCAGAGCATGAGGAGCCCCGAGAGCTCCACGGCTCCCGCCGCGGCCTGCGCGAGCGGCGGAGCCGCGAAGGCGCAGCCCAGGTGCACGAGCATGGCGGCCATGAAGAGACCGCAGAGCGGAATGACCACGAGGTTCAGGAAGAGCCCCGCGACCGGGACCGCGCCGAACTGGATGACCTGGACACCCAAGGTCCCCGCTTCGGCAAAGGCGCTCTGCTGTCCCAGGGAGAGAAGTCCCTGGACCACGGAGCGAGCACGTGCCGCGATTCCGGCCGCGGAGGGTGCTGAGGGAAGTGCGATGCGCAGGCCGCCCGATGCGGCGAGGCCCAGCACGGCGGCGAAGGAGAGCTGGAAGCCCGGATCCTCGAGCACGCCGGGATCCAGGAGGTGGAGCAGGAGACCGGCGCTCCCCCAGGCCGCGAAGGGACGCACCGAGGAGCCGCGCACGCGCGCCGCACGCATGGCGGTCCATAGGATTGCGGACCGGACGGCCGAAGCGGGCGCACCGACCAGAACGACGTAACCCCAGAGGGTGAGGAGCTCGATCCAGAGCGCGGCGGAGGAAGGAATGCGGAGCGCGATCGCGGCCGCCGCCACGATGCCCGCGAGCACGCAGACGTGAAGCCCCGAGATCGAGAGGATGTGGATCGTCCCGCCGTCGCGGAAGGAGTCGCGGATCGCGGGGACGATGCCCGAACGATCCCCCAGGGCCATGCCCCGTGCGAGCGCGGCGACCGGGGCGCTGAGGTCGCGGGAGAAGAGCCGCGCCAGACGCAGCCGGACGAGGCCGCTCCAGGGAATCGGCTCGTCCTTTTGGCCCGCGAGCACCACGACCGTCGGCGGATCGGCGTCCACCGTCCCCCCGATTCCCAGCCGCTCGAGCCATCGGCCCGGGGCCGACGTCCCCGGGTTTCGAGCGCCCTCCAGAGGATGGTACGTGCCCTGGAATCGAATCGAGATCCCCGGCACCGCCCACTCGGGAGGCGGTCCGTCGTCTCCGAAGCGAACGAGCAAGGTGGAAGAACATCGTGCGGTGGCGTCCCCCACGCGCACCCCGGTCGCCTGCAGGGTGATCGCCGGAGAAAGCGCGTCCGCGGCGACGGCATCGAGGATGCGCCCTTCCACCGCGACCGGCACCGCGCGCGGATGTACGGGGAGCGGTTCCTGGATGCGGTCCGCCTCCCCGCCCAGGGCGCCGCCGGCGGCGACGAGCGCCAGGATGCCGCAGCAAACCTCAGCGCGGCTCGTCCAGAGCCACGCCCGCACGCGCGCGTGGTGCCGGCTCGCCATCCATCCCAGGAGAAGCGACGCCGGCGCGAGCACGCACGCTCCGAAGCGAGAGGTCTCTTCCCACGCCGCGGGAATCGGCGCGCAGGACACGAGCGCGTGGCCGGCGAGCAAGCACACCCAGAGAAATACCGGAGCGGGAAGGCGCACGAGCGCGCCCTCGCGGGGAGGACGGGAAGGACCCGCGGCCGGGGAGAGGCCGCGTCAGTTCAGAACGGGGATGGTGAAGATCTCGGAGTAGAGCTCGCGGCCGGCCGCGCCGACCGCCTTGAAATAGACCCGCACCTGGCGCCCGCTGTTCCGGAGCACCTCGGGGGGAACGAGGGCCGCGAAGAGCTTCGAGCTCGGGTCCAGGCGGGTCATCCGCCGCGCCTGGAAGGAGCCGCCGGGAGGAGCAGCGTACACCCAGAGAATCATCGAATCATCCCACTCTCCTTCCGGGAGCGAGATCGTGACCGGGACGGGATCGGAGATCGAGATTCCCGACGGCGGCATGAACCGGAGCGGATCCTCCGATCGGGAGCTGAACTCCGCCGTGAAGAACTGATCCCCGCCCGGCTTCACCTCGAGCACGGTGATCTGCGGTGGAAATCCGCGGCGAAGCACGCGGAACCCGTGCGTGCCCGGCTTGAGATCGAGCGAGAGCGGAGTCACGCCGCGCATCTCGCCGTCCGCCCACACCGGATCGCCACGCCCCGCCTCGAAGCCGCTGTCGCTCAGGAGCGCGCTCCGCACGGTAACGTGCCCCTTGTCCGGAAGAGCGCCGGCATTCCCGATCAGCTCCACGCGCGTTCCCTGGAGCACCTCCACCTCCTGCGCCGTCGAGTTGAGGCCCGGGCCTCCGAAGCGCACGAGGTGCCGTCCCACCACGGCGCTGTCGAGCGCGACGGGGGTCGAGCCGACGTAGGCTCCGTCCACGTAGACATCGAGGACGCGCGACGGATCCGACGAGCGGAACCCCACGGATCCCAGAAGGCGCGGACGCAGCGTCACGCGGCCGCCGGACGCGACCTGCACCGTGTCTCGCCGCGAGCCGTACACGCCCCAATCCATGTCCACGCGGTGCGTGCCCGGCGAGACCGAGACATCCGTCGCGGGAGTGCGCGTGGGAATCGGCACGCCGTCGATCTTCACCGACGCGCCGGGAGGATCGGAGAAGAGATCCAGGTTCCCGCCGGTGCCGAGCGGCATCGCCGACTGCTGGACGGGTGACTGCGGCGTGCCGAGAATGCCGGGCATGATCGCGCGCACGAGAAGGGCGAGCGCGATGATCGCGAGCGCGCCCCCTCCCCAGAGCGCGATCCACTCGTACCAGGGACGCCGCTCCGCGAAGGAGGGCGGAAGCGGGAGCCCCACGTCGCGGCCGCGCGCGGGAACATCCTCCGGCTCGTCTTCCTCCGAGGGCGAAACTTCATCCGAAGGTGCCGAGCCAGCCTCCTCGAGCTCCTCGATCTCCATCGCTGCCTGCTCCGGGGATGCTCCGGATGTCACGAGATCGTCCGCCGCGCCCGACGCATCCACGGGCTCCTCGGCAGGCGAAGGGAAATCCGATGCGGCCGTCTCGGCCTCTTCGGGCTCGATCGCATCGACTGCGCCGGGCATCGGCCTGCCGAAGAGGCCGGCGCCCGGCGCGTCATATTCGTCCCCCGCTCCCTTTCCCGCGGGCTCGATCGGATCGAGCTCCAGCGGCCCGTATTCGGCCGGCTCTTCTTCATCCGGAGGGACAAGAGGAACGGCCCCGTGGTCCCCGGCAAGGGCGGCGATCGCGACGCGTCCGGAGCCTGGCTCGCCGGATGTGGCGACCCGGAGCATGGTGCCCAGGTCTCGCGCCTGTCCGAGATCACGGGCGAGGAGGCTCAGCTCCCCTTCCCGAAGCGGATGGGTCGCCAAGATGTAGCAGTCCCCCGCCTGGGGGCTGAGCGGGACCATCTCGAGCCGCACCTGGGACTCCGAGCCCAACGCGCCTTCCGGCCGGTCCGTCGCGCTCTCCCTGGTGGCGCGCCCGAGACGCGACAGGACGCCCGAGCGGAAGCGGTAGCAGGGGCAATCCCCCGCCGTCAGTGCCATCCCCTCGCCCTCGTGGAAGAGCACGAGCAGAACCGAGACCCAGGTGCGCTCGCGCTCGGGACGCGCCATCAGCTCGCCGTGGATCGCGCGCAGCATGGCGATCGCGCGGCGAAGCTGGGGGTCCCGGGTGTCCTCGTGGCCGGAGAGCGCCAGCGAGAGCTTCTCCTTCACCCAGATGGTCGGATCGATCACGTCGATGAGACTCATCGAGCCGCGCCCCACAAACGCGAAACCCCTTTCGGTGTCGAGGTGCGCGAGCGCTCCCTCCCGATCGGGGCTCCTCACAAGACCTTGAATGAGGACCTGCATCGAGACCACTGTCTTCATCGAGCCGCACAATAGGCGGGGGCATCTAACCCTGTCAACGGGGCGTTCTAGCCCTTGATGGCATATCAATTGCAACTACTTACCTGCGTTGGGTTCCACGGAAGGCAATGTCCCCCGACGGGGGAGCGGGAACCCGAATATCAGCTACTTGGCGCTTGCATTTTGCATGACCGGCTCGTAGTGTGCGCGAACTGCCCCACACAATCTCGCGCATTCACGCGATCGGAATAGTCCTGCGGACAGCTCCACGACGAGGCCTCGAGTCCGCGGACCGGAAGGCAATTTCAACCACGGAGGCCCCGTTGAAGAACCGAAATCGCACCATCGCATTCGTTCTGGCGATCGCGACCCTCCCGGCTATCGCGTTCCTCGGCTATGCCCCCGCGAGCGCGGCGTCGCTTGGCCCGGATATGCCTGCCTGGACGATCCGGCCCGGATCGGCCGACGCGCCCGACAAGACGGCGGAAACCTCGAAGCCCGAGACGCCCGTCGCCCACGACCCGCTCGAGCGCACCCTCGCGAACGTATCCAAGGCCGAAGATCTGATGGAGGCCGGGAAGCCCTCGGAGGCTCTCCCCGCGATCCAGGCGGCTCTCCTCGGGCTGGACGGGATGCCGAACACGCAACCCGGCGTGAAGGAGCTCCGCGAGAAGCTGAGCGACATGAAAGACCAGTGCGATCGCATGAGCGCCTCGGTGCTCGAGATCGACGAGGGCGCGGACGGCGCCGGTACGCCCATGCGGAAGCTGGGACCGGTCAAGCCCGAGAAGAACGAGCGCGTCGACATGTGGATCAAGTATTTCACCGGCCGCGGGCGTGAGGACTTCCAGAGATACCTCGCTCGCTCCGGCGTTTACATGGATCTCCTCACGCACAATCTGAGGGCCGAAGGGGTCCCGGAAGAGCTGGCGAATCTGGTCTTCGTGGAGAGTGGGTTCAACATGCACGCGCGCTCCGTGGCGCGCGCGGTGGGCCCGTGGCAGTTCATCCGCGGGACCGCGAAGATCTTCGGCCTGAAGATGACGCCTTACGTGGACCAGCGCCGGGATCCGGAGCTGGCGACCCGGGCCGCGGCGCGCTATCTGCGCAAGCTCTACGACATGTTCGATGGAAGCTGGCCGCTCGCGCTCGCCGCGTTCAACAGCGGCGAAGGCACCATCAAGCGGGCGATCCGCCGGCAGAAGACCGACGACTACTGGGCGCTCCGTCTCCCGCGCGAGACGCGGGACTACGTCCCCCAGTTCCTGGCCGCGATGGAGATCGCCTCCGATCCGGAGCACTACGGCTTCGATCTTCCTCCGAATTCGCCGTTCCGGTTCGATGAGGTGCTGCTCCGCGGACCGGTGGACCTCAAGCTGGTCTCGGGAATCACCGCGATTCCCTTCGATGAGCTTCAGAACCTGAATCCGATGTTCGTGCGTCACCGCGCCCCGGCGGGACAGGACGGCACCTCGATCCGCGTGCCGAAGGGCAAGGGGGACGAAGTTCAGGAACTCCTACAGACCTACTACAAGCCCAAGCCCCTTTCCAAAGCCGAGCTTCGTGATGCCTCACGCGCCCAGCAGAAGGAGCTGCGCCGCGCGCCGCGTCATCGCCGCGGCCACGTGCATCTCGTGAAGCGAGGGGAGACGCTCTCGCAGATCGGACAGCGCTACGGGAAGACGCCGTCTACGCTGGCGCGTCTGAACCGGATCAGCGATCAGGGGCAGCTCCGGGCGGGACAGAGAATCCGCATCCAGTAGCACCTCGTGCGGCTATTGGTCCATGGGTGGTTCAGTGCGCGACGTTCAGCTCGCGCTCCATCACGCCGCCGCTGGGAATCGACCCCTCCGGAAAATCCTCCTCGATCAGATTCGCCGAGACGCGGCAGTTCCTCCCGATCGTCATGCTCTCCGGAATGCGCGTCTCCTTCCCCACGATCGTGATCCCCGAGCTCAGGTGCTCGGGACAGGAGCGGTTCGGCGTGAGATCCGAGCCGTACCCTACGCGCGCCCTCGGGCCCACGTGCACGCGCTTGTCCAGGATGGAGTGGTGGATCTGGGCCTCGGGCCCCACCCACGTCTCCCCCATCACGATCGAGTCCCGCACCGTGGCCCCTTCCTCGACCACCGCCCCTGGGAAGAGGATCGACCGCTCCACGGTCCCGTTCACGATGGTCCCGTGGGTCAGGATGGAAGCGCGGACCTCCGCGCGCGCGCCGAGCCTCGCGGGCGGGAATTCGGTGCTCGGGGTGAAGATCGGCCAGCGGGAATCCTCGAGAGGAAACGGAGGGTCCGGCTTCAACAGATCCAGGTTCGCGCGGTAGTAGGAATCCAGCGTTCCGATGTCCTGCCAGTAGCCGTCGTACCGGAACCCCAGCACTCGCCCCGAGCTCACCATGGCGGGCAGGATGTTCCTCCCGAAATCGTGGGCCGTGTCGCGCTCGGAATCCTCGCGGAGCATCGCGTGGAGCGCCGCCGTGCGGAACACGTAGACCCCCATGGAAATGTTTCCCGACGGAGGGGACGCCGGCTTTTCGAAGAAGCCCCGGATCCAGTCGTCTCCGTCCAGATCCACGACGCCGAATCCGCGCGCCTCCTCCTTCGGGACCTGCGCGATCCCGACGGTCGCGTCCGCGCCGCGCGCGAGGTGGGCCTCGATCATGGGGCGGTAATCCATGCGGTAGACGTGATCCCCCGAGAGCACGAGCAGGTGCTCCGCCTCGCGCTCCTCCACGCGGATCCAGTTCTGGTAGATCGCATCCGCGGTGCCGCGATACCAGTCCGTCTCCGCCCAGCCCTGGAAAGGCTGCAGTAGCTCCACGCCGCCGCGCTTCCGGTCCAGGTCCCACGGGCGGCCGATGCCGATGTGGTCGCGCAGGCTCAGCGGGCGATACTGCGTGAGAATGCCCACGTCGTAGATCCCCGAGTTCACGCAGTTGGAGAGCGCGAAGTCGATGATCCGGTACTTCCCTCCGAACGGCACCGCGGGCTTGGCGCGCTTCTCGGAGAGGATGCAGAGGCGGCTTCCCAGCCCGCCCGCGAGGATCATCGCGTAGGAGACGAAGCTCACACCGGACCTCGGGTCGCGCCGCGCGCCGCGGCCACGCGGCCCGACGGACGGACGACCGCACCGGCCGCGACCTCGCGGCCTGGGAAATCGCGCTCCGAGACCCCGATCTCGATCAGGGCGTCGGGGCCGATCCGGGTGGAGGCGGGGATCACCGATCCCTTGCCGATGACGCAGAGTCCCGGAGCGGGGGTGCGGGCATCGGCCGCCGTGACGAGGACGTCCTCCGCCACCGGGCCCTGGTGCCCCACCATGGCCCCGGACCCGATGACCACGCGCTTGTCCACGATCGCTCGGCGGAGCGAGGCCCCCGGGCCGACGCGCGTGTCGTGCATGACGATCGAATCCTCCACGACCGCCCCGGGCCCGATGTGGACCCCGGGAAAGAGGACCGAGCGCCGCACGGTTCCTTCCACCCGCGCGCCGTGCGAGACCAGGCTCTGGCTCGCGACCGCCTGTCCCCCGAACACCGCGGGCGAGCGATCCTCGCTCGGGGTGTAGATGAGCCAGTCGGGATCGTAGAGGTTGAGCGGCGGGGAGGAACGGACCAGGTCCATGTTCGATTCGTAGTAGGAATCCACGGTGCCGATGTCGCGCCAGTAGCCACGGTGCGGATAGGCGAAGACGCGGGCCTTCTCGGCGATCATGGGCTGGATCACGTCGGTCACCAGATCCGGACCCGCTCCGGGCCGGCGGAGGCGGTCCAGGAGCTCCTTCGCTCGGAAGGCGTAGATCGCGCCGGAGACGGCGCCCCCTCCGGAGCGCTTCGGCTTCTCCTCGAGCGCCGAGACCCGGCCGGTCCGGTCCGCGTGCACGTATCCATACCGCTCGGGCTCGTCGGATGGAGCGATCACGGTGACGAGCGTGAGCGCGGCGTCGTGCTCCTCGTGGAATCGGATCAGCTCCGCGTAGTCCATCTTGTAGACCAGATCGCCGGAGAGCACGAGGATGTGGCGCGCCTGCGCGTCCTCGATCACGTTCCGGTTCTGGAGCAGGGCGTCCGCCGTTCCCCGGTACCAGTTCGTCTCGCGCTGGCGCACGTAAGGCTGGAGGAGCCGGATGCCTCCGTCCCTCCGGTCCAGATCCCACGCCCGGCCGATTCCGATGTGCCCGTGCAGGGAGAGCGGCGCGTACTGCGTGAGGATCCCGATGCGGTTCAGGCCGGAATGGACGCAGTTGCTGAGCGTGAAGTCGATGACGCGGTATTTCCCGCCGTAGGGCAACGCGGAGGCGGTGCGGATGCGTCCGAGCGCGCGGAGGGCATCGCTCCGGCCCCCGGCGAGCACGAGCACGAGGACCGGCGGGATCGCGGTCACGGCCGCGCTGGGACGGGACTAGAAGCGGTAGGCGCCGGAGACGCGATGGCTCGCGTCCAGATCGCGGTGATCCAGAAACGCGTAATCGAGGCCCAGCTTGTGGTAGCGGATCCCCGCGCCCGCCGTGAAGTTCTGCGCCTCGAATCCGGCACGGAGCGCGAGGCGGCGATCGAACCAGTATTCCAGCCCGGGATGGAACTCGAAGGTGACGCCGCCGAGATGCGCCTGGCTGGAGAGCCGCTCGTCGGAGAATCCCACCTGCACGTCGAGCGCGGCGGTGACGAGGTGTCTCCGGTCGCGGAAGCCGCGCGTCTTTGCGGCGCCCAGGCGGAGGGACGGCGCGATGAACTCGCTCGTGCCGGTGTTCCAGAGGATCCGGGTCGTCGTCGCGTCACGGAGGGTGGCTCCCAAGGACAAACCGCTTGGCCCGACATAGAGGAGCCCGAGATCGATCCCGAAGCCGTTGGAGCGGAGACTGTCCCCGAGCCACTGCCGGATGTACTTGAAATTACCGCCTAGCGAGAGCCCTGGGCGGACGTCGCGAGCATAGCTGAAAAGGAGCGCCACGTCGTTATCGCTGTCGAAGATGAACTTGCTCTCGTCCACAGCGAGCAGGTCCTCGGGGTAATCGAATTTCCCGTTCCCGTTCGCGTCGTAGGCAAGGCTCAGGCCCCGGGTGTCGGGAATGTCGTTCACCCCCAGGCGAACCAGGGCAAGCGAGATCGCCTGGCGCGGTTTCCCGACGGCGCCGACCGGCATGACGTAGGAGAGGAAGTCGTACTGCACGATGGACCCGAACTGCTCGGCGTGCATCGCGGTCAGCTGGCGCTCCCCGAGCGTCGCGAGCCCGGCGGGATTCCAGTAGGCCGCGGTCCCGTCATCGGCGAGGCCCACGAAGGCGCTGCCCATGCCCAGGGCCCGGGCCCCGACCCCAATGCGCAGGAACTCCCCGGCGTAGCGCGTGGCCCGCGCGGAGCCGGGCAGGGCGGCCGCGCACGCGACCGCCAGGGTGACCCAAAGACGAAATTTCGATCCGGGAATTACCTTCCGCATCGGACGTCGCCGCCTAGGGACTCGAGGGCCATGGGTGAGAACGAAGGAGTATACCCCTTCCAGAGGGCGGGGTTCCTCCCCCGGGCCGCCGTCACCGTGAGGCGGAGCGCCTCTTCGGGGTTTCGTCCTCGCCCGCCCGGGACGCCCCCACGCGCCTCATGGAGCGCCAGACCACGTACTGCTCGACCAGCTCGCGGTCCTCCGGGGACATGTCCGTGAAGCAGCACGCCAGCTCGAATTGACGATTCCGCCGCGGGGATTCGATCTGCGCGGAGCGCACGATCACGCCGACGCACTGGACCACACGGCCGCGCCTGAGCCTCCTGCCGAACGGCGGCAGGAGCAGCGTGAGCGCCACCCGGGTGAGGGGCGCCAGCGAGACCTTGCTCTGGAACTGGAGACCTCCCGCCGAGAGGTTGATGCTCTCGGTCGTGAGTACCGACTCGTCCTCGCCCACGCCCGCGATCTGCATCGCGAGCTTGGCGATGACCCGAGGCGCCTTACGTCGCTCCTTCGTCGACTTCGTCATTCCCACACCCTCCCCGGCGGCATCGAATGCCGCTCCGTTCAGCGACGCTTTCCCTGACGCCCCCCGCGCGCCTTTTTCTTCGCGCGACCCGGATGCTTCGGCCGTCGCGCCGCGCGCGTCCGCAATGCAAGCTCGATTTCCCTGCGCTCCAGATCCGCCCGTGCGACCACCACGTCCACCGGATCCCCCAGCCCGAACCGGTGCTTCGTGCGCTTGGAGCGGAACGAGAACCCGTGCTCCGCCAGCGTGAGCGATGGATCCCCGATCGCCCGCTTCGGTAGGAACCCCTCGATGAACCATCCCTCGAGGAAAACGAAGAGGCCGCCCGAGGAGAGCCCGACGATCGTGCCTCGCGCTTCCTCGCCCAGACGGAGCTGCGCGTAGCGGATCGCTTTCATCTTGAGGACGGCGCGCTCGGCATCGTCCGCGGCCATCTCCGTCGAGGAGATGTGCGAGGCAACGCCCGCGCTCATCCATCCGTCCGCAAACGCCCACGGATCCCCTCCGGGCTTCGACCCATCGAGGAGATACCGCTTCACAATTCGATGATTGGCGAGGTCGGCGTAACGGCGGATCGGAGACGTGAAGTGCGCATATCCCTTCATTCCCAGCCCGAAATGGCCGACGTCCACGAGATCGTACCGCGCCTTTTCCATCGCACGCAGCAGATACAGGTTCACGATGCGGTCGCGCGTGGTTTTCCCGGGCGTCGCCCATCGCCGGAGCTGCTTCGCCTCCGTCACGAAGGGTACGGCTCCCGAGCGGCCCAGGTACCGGGCCGCTTCGAAGAACGCGCGCAGCTTATCATACCGGGGGCGCTCGTGAACCCTATAGAAAAACGGCAGCTCCTTCGTGAGCGCGCGTCCGCCCACGATGCGGTTCGCGAGCAGCATGTACTCCTCGACGAGCTCATGGGTTGGAAGCCGCTTCGTCTCCTCGAACACCCGGGGCTCGCCGCGCTCGTCCAGGCTCGCGCGTATTTCCGGAAGGTCCATGTCCAGCCCGCCCTCCTCCATGCGGCGGCGTCTCAAGCCGCGTCCGATCCGGTCCAGGAGCGCGAGCGAGGACGGGATGCCGCCTCCTCCCTCGCGTCCCAGGCGGACCGCCTCGGGATAAGAGAGCGAGGCCGCACTCCGCACGACGCCGCTCACGATGCGGCTCTTCCCCACGTTCCCTTCCTCGTCCAGGTCGACCACCACGCTCAGCGTGAGCCGATCCTTCCCCTCGACCAGACTGCACAGTCCGCCCGAGAGCGCCTCGGGAAGCATGGGATAGGTCGTATCCGCAAGATACGCGCTGTTGCCCCGGGCCTGCGCCTCCAGATCCAGCGCTCCCCCCGGGGAGACGTAGTGGCTCACGTCCGCGATGTGGATGCCGACTTCGTGCATGCCGTGCGCGGAGGGCCGCACCGAGAGCGCGTCGTCATGGTCCTTGGCATCCGCGGGATCGATGGTGAGGACGGTGTCGTTCCGGAAATCGGTCCTGGCGTGCGCGGCGCGCGCCACCGAGGACTCGTCGAACCCGGCCGCCTCGGCGAGTGCCAAGGGATCGAACTCGGTCCGGATCCCCTCCTCCAGCGCCACGACCCAGCTGTCCTCGCGCGCGTCGTCCGTGCCGAGCACGGCCACGACCGTTCCCAGCAGCGGCTCCGGGGGTTTCACGTCCAGCCGCACCACCGCGCGCCCGCCCTTCGGGACCGAGCTTCTCCCGTGAAGCGTGAGCAGGATCTCCCGAGGATATTCGGGACGCTCGGGCAGGAGCAGGGTCGCCCGTCCCCGGGGCTCGAGCCGTCCCACGATCCCGGCCTGCGAGCGCTCGAGGACCTCCACGATCTCGTGGGCGTCCCCTTCCCGGCGCGACTCCAGATACCGCGCCACCACGAGATCTCCGTGGAGCGCCGTACCCATGGCAAAGGGAGGCACGAACAAATCGTCCTCGCCTTCGCCGACCCTCACGAACCCGTAACCGAATCGGGTCCGCTCGAGCCGGCCGACGCGAGGACGTGTTGTCACGCGTGGAGCTTCTGGATCGGGGGGCTAGCGGTTCTTCTTCTTATGGCGATCGCGGCGAAGGCGCTTCTTCCGTTTGTGCGTCGCAATCTTCTTACGCTTGCGCTTCTTTCCGCTTCCCATCGCGCTCCTTTGGCCCGGCGCTTAACCGCGCACCGCTCCCTTGAGTTCGTTGGACGCCTTGAAGACCGGGACCAGCTTGGCGGGAACCATCACTTCCGCCCCGCTCCGCGGATTGCGCGCCTTGCGCGCCTTGCGCTCGCGAACCTTGAAGGTTCCGAAACCGCGGATCTCGATGTGCTTCCCCTCGCTCAGCGCGCGCGAGATGGCGTTCAGCAGCTGATCCACGATCGTGGCTGTTTCACTCTTGGAGATTCGAGTCTTGCCCGAGATCTCGTCTACCAGATCGGCCTTGGTCACGGGCTCCTCCTCCACGTTGCGGCTTCCTGCCGCTCGGGCATCGAGTGCGGGACTCTAGCACCGGTCCCCGCACCCGTCAATTTAGCGCAGCCGGTATTCGAGGCGTGGCCCCGACTGGCTGAAACCGGGAATGAGATGCATCTTGTCCTGGAACAGATCGAGCAGGGAGACGCGGCGGCGCTCCTTGCGAACGACGACCGGGCGGCCCTTGATGTCCGCCATGGCGGCGGCGAGCTGGATGGCGTCGTTCAGGTCCCCCAGCCGATCCACGAATCCGTACGCCATCGCCTGATCGCCCGAGAAGATCCGCCCGTCGGCGTAGGGGAGGATGTCGCGCCGCTCGAGGCCGCGCCCTTCCGAGATCGCGCTCACGAACTGCTCGTAGACGTTGGAGAGCACCGTCTGGAGCAGCTCCTTCTCCTCGGCGGTCATGGGACGGGAGAGCGATCCGATGTCCTTGAACTTCCCCGTCTTCACGACCTCGAAGCGCACCCCCACCTTCCGGAACAGCTCCTCCGTGTTGGGGAAGCTCATGATCACGCCGATGCTGCCGGTCAGGGTTCCGGGGTTGGCCACGATGGAATCCGCGGCGCACGCGATGTAGTAGGCGCCCGAGGCCGCCACGCCCCCCATGGAGGCGATGACCGGCTTGTCCGCGTCGCGCACCTTCCGCACGGCCTCGTAGATCTCCTGCGAGGCGCCCACGCCGCCGCCGGGGCTGTCCAGCCGCACGACCACGGCGCGCACGGTGGAGTCGAGACGCATGTGCTCCAGCTGGTCGACGACCCCCTCGGAGGACTCGATGTCCCCGACGATCTCGATCAACCCGACCCGCTTGCTGAACGTGCCGAGGGCCAAGCCGTCCTGTTCCATGGAGAGATTCACGACGAGGAGGGCAAGGGTCACCGTCGCGAGTGTTCCGAGGAGGAGCACGATACAGCCTACGAGCCAGCGCTTGGCGGCCATTCGACCTCTTGGGTCTCACAGGGTATTGCCGTGAAGGTTGCCGAGTACGCTAACAAAGCGTCGGGGGGAATTCAATCGAGGCACGTTGGGGGGAGCAAAGCGAACGGGACGTCCGGTTGGGACGTCCCGTCGTGGCCGTGAGGCCGAAAGTCTGTTCCCCGCCTGTGCCGTGCGCCTGGTTCCAGTGAAACTGCGTCGTCTCGTCGAGGGGATCAGCTCAGGACCAGGCGATCCTCGCGCGCACCGCAGGGAACATGTCGGGTGAGCGTATGTGCACTGGAACAAAAGCAATCGGCGTACCGATGTACCGCGCCGCAGGCGCGGAAACGGCGCGAATCGGAGGCAAATTTGCAGATATCACAACATGCTTGTTGATAATTAATTATGTGAGTTTGCTAATGTAATTTGGATGCGCGTGGATCGCGGGTTCGACATCCGGCGAGCGCGACGCGGGGGGACGCGACCGCCGGCTCGGTTTTCCTGGGGAGGATGCCTCAGCGCCGGGGGGCAATTGCCCCAGCCGGCTGGGATTGGACGAGCGATGTCCCGGTCATTTCCCGAGGCTTGGGAATGCCCATGAGGGAGAGCAGCGTGGGCGCGACGTCCGCGAGAATCCCGCTCCGGATCGTGTAGCGGCCGGGCCCCACCACCACGATCGGGACCGGATGCATGGTGTGGGCGGTATGCGGGCCGCCCGTCCGGTAGTCGATCATCTGGTCCGCGTTCCCATGGTCGGCCGTCACGAGCACCGTTCCCGAGCGCTTGCGGACCACCTCGATGAGGCGGCCGAGGCAACGATCGACCGTCTCGACCGCCTTGACCGCCGCCTCGATCACCCCCGTGTGCCCTACCATGTCGGCGTTGGCGTAGTTCAGGACGAAGAACCCGTAGGCCGGGTCGCCGAGCCTGCGCACCGCTTCGTCGGTCAGCTCCCCCGCGCTCATCTCGGGCCTCAGGTCGTAGGTCGCGACCTTGGGCGAAGGCACCAGCGCGCGCTCCTCACCTGGAAATGGGACCTCCTGGCTGCCGTTGAAGAAATACGTGACGTGCGCGTACTTCTCGGTCTCCGCCATCCGCAGTTGGCGAATTCCCTCCCGGCTCACCACCTCCCCGATGGTGTCGCGCAGGGGGGCGTCCTCGAAGAGCACGGGGTACGGGAAGGTCTCGTCGTAGGAGGTCATGCAGACCAGATCGGGATCGAGCGGCCAGCGGGGCCGCGGGAACGCGTCGAAATCGGGGTCCGCCAGCGCCCGGACGATCTGCCGCATGCGGTCCGGGCGGAAATTGAACATGAGGACCGTGTCCCCTCGGGCGATCGAGCCGTCCTCCCCCGGGGTCTCGATCACCGTCGGCTGGATGAACTCATCGTTCTCGCCGCGGGCGTAGGCCATCTCCAGCGCCTCGATCGCGCTCTTCGCCTCGAGCCCTTCCCCCGCCGCGATCGCCCGGTAGGCTTTCTCGGTCCGGTCCCATCGCTTGTCCCGGTCCATCGCGAAGTAGCGGCCGGACAGGGTGGAGAAGCGTCCGCGGCCCAGCGCTCGGAATACCGCCTCGGTCGCCTCGAGATCCGCCCTCTCCGAGCGCGGCGGCACGTCCCGGCCGTCCGAGATGGCGTGCACGCGGATCCGCTCGACACCCGCCTCGGCGGCGATCCGGAGAAGCGCGTGCAGGTGGCGAAGATGGCTGTGCACGCCTCCCGGAGAATGAAGTCCGATGAAATGGAGGGCCCGGCCGCGCTTCAGGGTCCGGGACAAAGCGTCGCGGAGGACGGGATTCCGCTTCAGGGATCCGTCCTCGATGGCGCGGTCGATCTTCGTGAGGTCCTGATAGACGATCCGCCCGGCGCCGAGGTTGAGATGGCCGACCTCGGAGTTTCCCATCTGTCCCGGGGGGAGCCCGACCGATTCCCCCCACGTGACGAGCGTCGCGTGCGGGCAGTCGCTCATCAGGGCATCCATGACGGGCGTGCGCGCCATCGCCACGGCGTTGCCGTCCGCGCGTGGATTCAGGCCCCACCCGTCCAGGACGATCAGTCCGGCGAGCGGAACCGAAGAGGGAGACATGCCGCGAAGGGTAGCACAGGGCAATGCAGTGGCCCGAGTGCGGGCTACGCGCGGTTATTTCTTCTGGACGTTCGCCGCTTGCGGCCCCTTCGGTCCCTGCGTCACCTCGAAGGTGACCTCGTCCCCTTCCTTCAGGCTCTTGAATCCGTCTCCGACGATGGCGCTGTAGTGCACGAACACGTCCGGTCCGCCCGAGCGCTCGATGAAGCCGAATCCCTTCGCCTCGTTGAACCACTTCACCTTCCCTGTCTCAGCCATGCGAACGACCTCCGCCCGTTGGGGATAGAATCCGCGCGAGAGCCGCGCAGACGATCGAGACCAGGCACGCGAACCAGACGGGCGCGATCCACGGCCGGGGCACGAGAAACACTACATCGGGATCCGCGAGACTTCCGGGGAATCCCGTCAGGAGTCTCAGAAACGCATAATAGAGGAGGAGCCAGAGCCCGAACACCCAGAGCCCCCGCGCGAGGGCGATCCGGAGCGGCGGGCGTCCCAGCGTGGCCACGGCTCCGATCATGACCAGGGTCGCGATCTCCCGCGCCTGCTCGAGCCGGAGCCCCGCCGTGGGAAGCGGCGGAAAGGGCGGCGCCCAGGCGCCGGGGACGTAGAGCTGCTTCAAGGTCACGACGCACGCCGCCTCGACAAAGGCCATCGAGATCGCGTAGACCGTGAGCGCGATCCATCCGACGCGTCCCCCCCCTCGGCCCATCCCATCACGCACCCTGCGCCGCCATCGTGGCCCCCGCGGTCGGAGTGCGCTCGGCGGCATCGGCCGTGGCGGGCGCCGCGAGTCCGACGCCCCCGAGCGATACGGAACGGAACGCCGCCTGGAAGCGGGAGGAGATCCCGGCCTCGAGGGCCGCCGCGATGGCCCTGCCCAGACCTTCCACGCCCTGGGCGGGCGCTCCCAGGAGCTCCCCCACCGAGCGCGCGTTCCCCTCCAGCGCCTCGCGGTCCCTCGAGGCCCCCGTGCGAAGCTCGGCGACCGAGCGCGAGCGGCCGGTCAGGGGAACGGAGGCATGGCAGAGGGCGCCCGAGCGTCCGAAACGCGAGGCAATCCCGGCGACCTTGTAGCCCCTCGCCTCGATCTCGCCGGGATCGCTCCGGGCGAAGCAGAGCGTGTTTCCGGGCCGGATGTCGGCGGCCGGATGAAGCGCCGCCCTCGCCCGCCACGGGGTCGCCGAGCCTTCCAGCCCGCACGCGCGGAGCGCGGACGACAGCGTCTCGGCGGCGGCGCTGGAGAAGGCGCGGGGCGTGAATCCCCAGGGTCCCGGAATGCTCGCCGCCAGCGCGAACGTCACCTCCTCGACATGGAGCACGGCGCCGCCTCCCGTGGGGCGCCGGACGACCTGGATTCCCGCCCGCGCGAGCGCCCCCTCATCCCAGCCGTCCGGAAAGGGCTCGGCGCGCGCGAGGCTCAAGGTGGGCCGGTCCCAGGAGTAGGTTCGGAAGACGAGACGCGCGGGACCCTGGGAAACCCACTCCAGAAGGGCCAGGTCGGCGGCCATGTGCCAGGAGCCGGAAGCGACGACGTGCGGCAGGCGGTAGAACGCGGACGGCAAGAGCACGGCGGGCAACACTCCCGCTAGAGGTGAAGCACCCCCAGCCAATCGTGAAGAAGGAACATCACGCGTCCGATCAGGAGCGAGATACGCGCCATCACGGTATATCCGTACGAAGCCCCGAAGCTCACCATCAGGAAATAGACGCCGATCCGCGCGGCTCCCCCCAGCGCTCCCTTGTGCTCCTTGGAGAAGAAGAAAAAGATGAGCGTCGTCAGGAGCCCGCCCACCAGGAGCCAGTTCCCGATCGTCGTGCCCAGATTCCCGGGAACCCAGAGCGGCAGCATGGTTCCGTGGATCTGCTCCACCAGATCCCCCTGGCCGAAGCCGGTGATGCGCAGCGCCGGATACACTCCGAGGATGAGCGCGAGCGACCAGCGCGAGAGCCAGTCCCCCTTCGGGAAGAAGCGAGAGAAGAGGAGGATGCCGAGCAGGAGCGGGATCACGAGCAGGAAGTGGCGCTCGTGGCGGAAATCGGTGAAGAGCGGGACGAGCAGATTGGGCTTCACGACCGAGAAATACATCAGCACGACGTAATATCCCGCCGAAACGCCCACGAACAGGTGCTCGCAGAGCTTGTAGACGGGATTGTCCTTGTAGAGGAAGCTGTAGATGCCGAGCGTGAGGAGCGCCGCGATCCAGATCCCGATCTGGTGGCTCAGGTGCACGGCTACTTCTTCGCTCCCGGCGTGCGCTGCGGGAGCGCCGCCAGGTTCCCGAGAATGATCATGAGCGCGATGAAGATATGCGCGAGCGACTGCGCGTCCATGCCGCGCGTCGCGAGCCCCGGAGCCTTCACCAGCACCTCGTACTCCGCGGCGCCGGCCATCCCTCCCAGCAACCCCTGGAGCTGTCCCGCCTGGAGGTACGGGTAGTATTCCGGCGCGCTCACCGCCGTGACCCCCGCCACCATCGGTACGTGGTACCGCGAGACGACCTGCTGCACCCATTCCTTGGTGCCCGGATACCCCGCGCTGACGCTGACGATCATCGCGATCTGGCCGAAGTTCTCGATGCCCTTCATGACCGGGATCTGACCGACCGGTGTTCCGCTCCGGTCCGCGGGGAACGTGCGCGGGATGCCCGCGCTTCCCATCGCCGACATCACCGCCTCGTTCCCGGACTTGTATCCCAGATTGACGTAGTCGTAGCCCTCGCGCTTCTTGTACTCGGCCCCGGCGATGTGCAGCACCTGATCCGCCAGCGGAGGTCCTCCGGGATAGAGCTCCACCGCGATGATCTTGATGTTGCGCCGCATGAGGTGACGCGAGACGGCAAGATGCATCGGGTAGTTCTCCGCGATCGTGCCGGGGTCGTAGTCGCCGGCCAGGAGCACCGTGGATCCCGGGGGAACCTTCTCGATCGCGTCATAGAACCCCCTGGCGCGGGCGCTCGGCAACACCGGCGCGATGTGGAAGCCGGTCAGGAGCGGCACCACCACCAGGAGACCGACCGTGAGGAAGATCCATCGACGGTCGAGGCGGCGCAGATTCGCGAAGAAGGCGCTCATGTCCCGCCACCCTCCCCGTACGTTCGCTCAATTCCCAGGATCACCCGGAACCCGGTCGCGATGACGCCCAGCGCCGCTCCCATGAGAATTCCGCGCTTGGCCGCGTTCTGCGGAATTTCCATGAGCCAGTCGGCGATCTGTGGAATGGCCGGATGGATCGCGTTGCCGATCGGCACGCGGCCGATCATGAGGATGAGCGCCGCGACCGCGAGGAGGAGGGCTTCGACCGAACGCACGCGGAACGCGCGGAACGCGGCCGAGGCGATGAAGAAGGCGAGGAGCGAGAACATGGTGGAGGACATCGAGGAATAGAAGGTCAGATAGATCCAGGAGAATCCCGTTCCGTCATCCAGGTAATGGCTCCCGCGCGAGAAGAAGAAGCCCACGATCATGGTGGCGATCAGGCTCAGGACCAGCGCCAGCTTGTACGGCCAGTCCTTCGCGCGCCGCTGGATCTGCTCCGTGTTGATCCGCAGGAGATTGGCCATGCCCAGCACGTACGTGAACGCGACCACGATGATCACCCACCCCTGGATGTCGTCGTAGATGTCCCGGATGGCGGGATGCGGCACGAAGAAGCCGATGAGCACGAAGATCCCCGCGGCCATCGAGATCAGGAGAGGAATTTCGCGCTTCATGCGATCGGCCTCACTGGGTGGCGAAGAACTCGGCCAGGGTGTGGTTGCCGAGCGTCAACAGCACGCAACCGGCCACGATCGTCAGGACGAGAAGGATCTTGATCGTGTCCGACGCCTTGAGGCTCCCGAGGAGCTTCGCGTCCTTGGAGAGATACGCGCTCGCGGCGTAGTACTCCTCCCCGATGAGCGTGTAATCGCACGCGACCACGAAGAAGGGGAGCTGGTGCACGTTCGCGGTGCCGGCGATCTGGATGGCCCCCGTCTCGTGCCCCGTCTCCGCCAGGAGGAGCGATTCCGCGAAGAAGGCGCCCAGGAGGAGGTTCGCCGCCGGGCGCTCGCGGAGCATCATGCCGTTCACCGCCGCCACGTAGGCGAACTGCTCGCTGGTGATGTAACGCACCATGTCGGAGCGGTAGGCGTCGGCGCGCCCCACGTCGGCATAGGCTCCCTTCACCACCTCGTCCGCCACGGTGTACACGGCGGGGGAGTTGGCGGGGACCATGAGCGGGGTCTCGTACTTGGCGGTCATGCGGGCGACGTTTCCCAGGATGATCATGCTCGCGATCGTCTGGATGTCGTCGATGTCCTGGACGCCGGGAACGTAGAGGACGCCCTTCCCCATCTCGGTGGAACGGCCGATGGCTTCCTCGATCGCGGCGAGCCCGGCGATGGGACGGAAGCTCCACTGCTTCCCGCGCTGCGCTTGCCCGATGTAATAGAGCACGAGTGCCAGGAAGAGCGTGATCACGATGAAGACGTTGAGCTTTCCGGTATCGAACCAGCTGGGCTCGGGCACGGCCGGCTGCGAGTCTTCGGAGAACACCCCGACGCCACCCGCGCCCAGACCGGCGAGCCGGTATTGATACGGGACCCCGTTCTTCGCGGTCTCGTCCGTGTAGCCCGTCAGCTCCCCGCCGATCGTGTCGATGGCCGCGTAGGTCTTCCCGGCCTCCACGCGCAAGACCGCCCACTGCTCGGGAGGATGAGGCTGCGCGGGCCAGCTCAGGGTGACGTTGTTGCCTTTGTCGTTGGGGGTATCGACGGCCTTGAGGGGGAAACCGAAAGCCGTAGTGGAGGAAGCGCCGAGGACCAGCACGAGGATCCAGGCTGCGAATTTCTTCACGCCGAGGCGATTCCTCTAGGGGTGTACCGGCGACGCTTTCGAGGCGGACGGTAGGCCCGGAATCGCGTGTTGTCAAGCCTCGAGCGGCTCATGACTCGATCATTTCGACGTTCGCCCGGGGCAAGAGGGTCCGCGAACCGTTCCCGAAATCCACCTCCAGCACGCGCACCTTGGCCTCCGTCTCGAGCGGCATCAGCTCGGGCGGGAGTGCCGTGACCTTGCCGATCCGTCCGAAGTAGGGCTGGCGGATGACGCGGACCGTGTCCCCGGGCTTCATCCCGCCTTCGACCGAGTCGTGCGCCGCCTCGCGCGCGCCCGCCCCCTCGGGAGCCGGCGCCACGATCTCCGGACGCTGCACGCCGGCCCGGATCTGCGTCGCGCCGCTCACCGACACGTGGCGCCCCTCGCAGGAGCGCAGGAGATCGAAGGTCCTCGTGGCCATGGGAATCGACCCGAATCCCTCGGTGACGATCAGCGTGATGCCCAGCTCCTCCGAGCCCGTGATGGCGACGCCGAGGTCGTATCCCAGGAGCTGCCGGAGGTCGTGATCGTCGAACCCGCCGATGACCACGGCCTTCACCCCCTGGGCGATGGCTTTCCGGAGCACCGCCGTCGTGACGTACGCGCCTCCCACCACGACTTTTCCGCGGCAAGCGGCATCGATCGAGCGCTCCTCGAGCGGCTCCTGGGGCCCCGACACGCTGACGTGGAGCTCCCCCGCCGTCTCGCCGCCCACGCCGAAGATCCCCTGGATGAAGGCGCCGCGGGTCTCCACGGTGACGCCGGATCGTGGATGCACCTCCACGATCGTGCCGTCCACGTAGGCGTCCACCTCCACGGGAATCGGCTCCTCGCGAAGGAGGACCTGTCCAGTCACCTTCGAGACGCTCTCGATGGTTCCCTTGACCGGCGCGTGGCACTTGGAGCGGAAGAGCCCGAAGAAGGACTTGCTCTCGGCGAACACCTCTCCCTTGTCGACGGCGCTCCCGACCGGCTTCGTGAGGAACTCCTCGACGTCCTCCGGAAGCACGCCCAGGAGATTCGCCACGTTCACGGCCTGCACGTTTCCCGGGAGCTGGGTGCGCGCGACGACGTCGCTGGCCGCGACGCGCTGCCCCACCTTCACCAGCACGTCGCCCGGCAGCGGGAGCTTCCGCTCGCGCCGGAGCGTGGTGAACGCGGTGACCTTGAGCCCCGGAGTGTAGGAGTGCGCCATGGCTCAGGCCCTCGCCTCGACGGGACGAAGCTCGGCCACGGAGACCTTGGCGGCATCGCGCGGAGGATAGATGGCCAGCGCTTCGTTCCATTGGTTCAGCTTCGCGATGCGCGCGACGCGGTCCTCCGGCAGCTTGAAGGGCTGCCTGCCGCGTGCGTCGAACATGAGGCCGACCACGCCCCCCTTCAGCGTGACCACGCGCTCCTTTCCCTTGCCCTCGCCCACGTCCAGCCCCTTCTCGGGGCGGAGCGTCGCCTTCGCGGTCTCGCCCAGCTCGAGCGGAAGGAGCCGGATATAGCCGTAGGGAACGGAGAACTCCTCGCGCTTGCCGCCCGGCATCTCGAGCGTGACGCTGAGCGCGGTCACCCCGTCCCTTCCCGGACCCACGGGCGCGACCGCCGATCCCAGGCGGACCAGGCAGTCCTTCTCGAAGACCTCCTTCGCCGCGCGTGGATGCACCGTGGAGAGCACGCCCAGCTGGGGGGCCATGAAGATCGAATCCACCGCGAGCTCCGTGACGTGCTCCGGCAGGAACGCGTCCAGCATCATGAGCGCCGCCTGGGCGCGCCGCGGCGCGTGCGAGAGAACGCCGCCGCTCCCGACCAGGAGGTCCAGGTGATCCAGCCGGACCAAGGTCTCGCCGCTCGCCGTCTGCTCGAAGGTGTCGGAGATGGTGCGTTCCTGCTGCACCCCCTTGAGCCCCACCGCGAGCGACTTGTGCTGCTCGAACGCGAGGCGCAGGGCCTCGCGCGCGATCGCCTGCTCGATGATCAGCTCCTCGAGGGATTGTGGGATGGTCGTCGGGCGGATCATCTTGTTCTTGATCCGGTTCCGGAGGTCGCGCTCCTCGATCTCGAACGGCACCCACCGGAGGATGTTCGCGAGGCCCGCCTCGACGAGCACGTTGCTGACGCTGTAGCTCATCCCGAGGTTCGCGCTCACGGTGCGGTTGAAGACGCCCTGGAAGACCGAGAACACGTCGGTCGTGGCACCGCCGATGTCCACGCCGATGACGGTGATCTTTTCCTCGCGCGCGATGGTCTCGATGATGAGCCCCACGGCGCCGGGCGTCGGCATGATCGGCACGGGGCTCCAGGTCATGAGCTTCCGGTATCCGGGCGCGTGGGCCATCACGTGCTCCATGAACATGTCGTGGATCTTGTCGCGCGCCGGTCCCAGGTTCTCGCGCTCGAGCACGGGACGAAGGTTCTCGGTGATCGTGAGCGCGACCTTCTTGCCCAGCCGCTCCTTCACGATCTCGACGGCATCCTTGTTTCCGGCGTAGATCACCGGCAGCTCGTACCCCGCGCCCAGGCGCGCCTTGGGATCCGCGGCCGCGAGCAGCTCCGCCATCTCCGCCACGTGCGAAGTGGTGCCGCCGTCCACGCCTCCCGAGAGCAGGATCATGTCGGGCCGGAGGTGGCGGATCCGCTTGATCTTCTCGTGCGGGAGGCGCCCGTCGTTGCTCGCGATCACGTCCATGACGATGGCGCCCGCGCCCAGCGCCGCGCGCTGCGCGCTCTCGCCGGTCATGCTCTTCACGACCCCGGAGACCATCATCTGGAGGCCGCCGCCCGCGCTCGAGGTGGAGATGTAGAGATCCACTCCCTCGGTCCCGTGCTGCGGCGTGATGATGCGCTCGCCGTCCAGGATCTTGCGTCCGGCCAGCTCCTCCACTTCCATGATCGCGTTGAGCACACCGCGCGTGACGTCCTCGAAGGGCGCCTCCACGGTCGTGGGCGCTTCCCCGCGCACGATGAGCCGGTATTCCGAGCCTCGCCGCTCGATCAGGACGGCCTTCGTCGTCGTGCTGCCGCAGTCGGTCGCGAGGATCGAATTCAGTTTCTCAGGATCGATCGTGCTCACGAAGATCCCTTCCCCCGCTTGCGCGCCGCGCGCTCGTCGCGCTCCCGGTCCCGCGCCGCCTTCTCCTCATGACGCGCCGCGTCGTCCCGGGCCTCGATCCTCACCAGAAGCGCCTCCAGATTCTCGCGCCGCTCCATCATCACGGCGAACCTCTCGTAGTCCCGCACCTGGAAGAAGGCGTTCACCATGGGCTCGAAGAAGTGAAGCGCCTGGCTCCCCACGAACGAGAGCGGCTTCACCGACTCGAGAAAGAAGATCGCCGGGACCGTCATCCGGTGGCGCACCGTGAGCTCCGCCAGCTTGTCCAGGAGTACCTCATCCTCGGGCGTCCGGGAGGGAATGGGAGCGGCGCGCCCGGGGCTTTCGTCCCGTGCCGGACCCTCCTCCCTCGAAGACGACGGGGAGCTTCGTTTCCACAAACGCCACGACTTGATCTCGATTCCCTCCGAACGGAAGCCGGATTCCCCGGTAGGCCTCCAGCCAGTTTCGTTTCTCGAACGGACTCAGGAAGACGCCGTTCGCATCCACGAGCGCGCGGCGCATCTCTCCCCAGGGGCGCGCCCGGGAGACCCCCAGCGCTTTCACCTCGATCCCGTGGGCCGTGAGCCGGTAGTGCGTCCGCGAGATGAACGAGCCCACCGAGACCAGGACGAACACGGGCGCCGCGATCGCCAGCAGGCGATCCTGCGTCGCCTGCCCGATCAGCACCGCCAGCACCAGAAGCGAGACGGCGAGAACGCCGGCCGCCCAGGGCCGCTCTCGCGCCGGCCACACGGACCACTCCAGCGTTGCCGGTGCCTCGGCCCCCGGGGGCGCGGAAGCGCTCACCTCAGGCGCCGGCACCCTCGGCCTCGAGGTCCCGCCACGTGAGCACCAGCTGCCGCGCGGCGCGCGCTTCGTCCAGGCGCCGCACCGGAGTCTGGGTCGGAGCTTCCTTCACGCGCTCCGGATTCTCCCGGGACTCCCGGTCGATCGCGAGCAGCACGTCCGCGTAAGCGTCCAAGGTTGCCTTCGTCTCCGTCTCGGTCGGCTCCACCATCAGCGCCTCGTCCACGATCAGCGGAAAGTACGTGGTCGGCGCGTGCATTCCGAAATCCAGGATCCGCTTCGCGATGTCCAGCGCGCGCACGCCCCGCGCCTTCTGCTTCGAGGCGGAGAGCACGAACTCGTGCATGCAGTAGCCCTCGTGCGAAGGGGCATACGCCTCGCGCAGGCGCGCTTTCAGATAATTCGCGTTCAGGATGGCCTCGCGGCTCACCTCGGCGAGGCCCGAGGCTCCGAGCGACTTCACGTAGCAGAGGGCGCGAACCAGCATGCCAAAATTCCCGTAGTAGGAATGGACGCGGCCGATGGATCGCGGCCGGTCGTAGCTCCAGAAAAAGCGCTCCCCGGAGCGCTCCAGCACGGGCGTCGGCAGAAACGGCGCCAGGTCCTCGCGAACGCAGAGCACGCCCCCTCCGGGTCCGCCGCCGCCGTGCGGCGTGGAGAAGGTCTTGTGCAGGTTGATGTGCGCGAAATCGAACCCCATGGCGCCCGGGCTCGCCAGCCCGACGAGGGCGTTCAGGTTGGCGCCGTCCAGGTAGAGAAGCGCGCCCGCGTCGTGCACGATGCGCGCGATCTCCCCGACCTGGCGCTCGAAGATCCCGAGCGTGTTCGGGTTCGTGAGCATGAGCGCCGCCGTCTTGTCGGACACTTCCCTCTTGAGCGCTTCCAGGTCGACGCATCCGTCCGGCCCCGAGGGCACCGTGACCGCGCGGTAGCCGACCTGGTTCACCGTGGAAGGGTTCGTGCCGTGCGCCGAATCCGGCACGATCACCTCTTCGCGGGGGTTCCCGCGCGAGGCGTGATAGGCCCGGGTCATGAGGATCGCCGTCAGCTCGCACTGCGCCCCGGCTGCGGGCTGCGTGGTGATCGCGGGCATCCCCATGATCGCCTTCAGCCACTCGTGAAGCTCCCCGATCACCGCCAGAGCCCCCTGGGAGAGGTCCTCCGACTGGAACGGGTGAAGGGCCTGAAGTCCCGGCAATTGAGCCATTTCGTCGTTCAGCTTCGGGTTGTACTTCATGGTGCAGGAGCCCAGCGGGTAGATGGCCTTGTCGATGTGATGATTGAGCACGGAGAGGTTCACGAAGTGGCGGACCACGGAGGGCTCGGAGATCTCGGGCAGGCCGGGCGCTTCCGCACGCAGCCGCTCGCGCGGAAGCAGACGCTCCGCGCCCTCGGCCGGAACGTCGAGCGGCTGGAGCCTGGGTCCGCGGTGCCCCTTCACGGAGCGCTCGCGCAGGGTCAGCTCTGCCACGCGGCCTCCTTCACCGTCGCTCGCGAACCGGCCCGCGCCCAGTCCGTGAGCGCCTCGATGTAGCGGTCCATCTCCTCCCGCGTCCGCTTCTCCGTCGCCGCGACCAGGAGGTCCTTCGTGCGCGGCCGGTCGAAGCGCTCGAGCGGGACACCCGCCAGGATGCGCCGCTTCTCGGCCGATTTCAGGAAATCAGCGGCGGGTCCCGGAAGGCGAAGCACGAACTCACGGAAATACGGCGTCTCGCCGTTCGCGAGGGTCACGCCCGGAACCTGCGCCGCGCGCGACGCCAGATAGTGCGCCTTCTCCATAGACTGGAGCGCTGCCTCGCGGAGTCCCTGCGACCCCAGCAGCGCCATGTGGATCGTGTTCGCCAGGGCCATGAGCCCCTGGTTCGTGCAGATGTTCGAGGTCGCCCGCTCGCGGCGGATGTGCTGCTCGCGGGTCTGGAGGGTGAGCACGTAGCCGCGCCGCCCCTCGAGGTCCGCGGTGACGCCCACGAGACGGCCCGGCAACCGCCGGACGTCCTTCTTGCGAATCGAGAAGAATCCCACGAGCGGGCCGCCGTAGCCCATCGGCACGCCGAGCGGCTGCCCTTCTCCGACGACGATGTCCGCGCCGTCCTCGCCGGGAGGCTTCAGCACCGCGAGCGCGACCGGGTCGGCCGAGGCGATGGAATACCCTCCGGCGGCCTGGGCGGCCTTCGTGAGCGCGGCCCCGTCCTCCACGACCCCCTCGAAGTTCGGCTGCGCCCAGAGGAACGCGGCCACCTCGGGCGAGAGGGCCCGCTGGAGCGCCGCCATGGCCGTGGCGCCACGCTCGAGCGGAACCTCACGCACCTCGAAGGAGCCGGCCGAGGCGTAGGTGCGGATCACCTCGCGGTAATGCGGATGCACGCCCGAGGACACGAGCAGGACGCGCCGGCCCGTCGCTCCCACGGCGAGGTGCGCCGCCTCGGCGCACGCGGTCGCGCCGTCGTACATGCTGGCGTTCGCGACCTCCATGCCGGTCAGCTCGCAGATCATGGACTGATACTCGAAGATGGTCTGGAGCGTCCCCTGGGAGACTTCGGGCTGGTAGGGCGTGTATGCGGTCGCGAACTCGGATCGGGAGAGAAGCGAGCGAACCGCCGCGGGAATGAAGTGGTCGTAGATTCCGGCGCCAAGGAAGCAGGCGTAGTGCTGGGCGTCGGCGTTCTCCTCCGCCCATCGCCCGAACCTGCGTGCGATCTCGTATTCGGCGAGCGGCGGATCCACCGGGAGCGGCCCGCGAACGCGGAACTCCGGAGGGATCGCCTCCCACAGCGCCTCCGCATCGGGAGCGCCGATCTTCTGCAACATGATCTTGCGCTCGGCATCGCTCCGTCCGACGAAGCTCACGCGTGGGCCCCCAGCGCCTTCTCGTAGTCCGCGGCGCTCAGGAGCTTCCCGAGCTCATCCGGGCTTTGGATCTTCACGCGCACCATCCAGCCCTTCTCGTACGGGGACTGGTTGATGAGCGCGGGGTTGTTCTTGAGATCGGCGTTGATCGCCGTCACCTCACCCGAGACGGGCGCGAAGAGATCGCTGACCGTCTTCACGGCATCGATCGTCCCGAAGCTCTTCATCTGCGTGAGCTTCTGACCCACCGCCGGAAGCTCCACGAAGACCACGTCTCCCAGCTCCCCTTGCGCGAAGTCGGTGATTCCCACTTCCGCTTCCTGTCCGCGCACGCGCACCCACTCGTGCTCCTTCGTGTACTTCAAGTCCGGCGGCACCTTCATGTCGCTCTCCTCGGCTTGGGGGCACGAACACTTCCTCCCGCATACATGGGCCGGCCCACCACCGACGCGGGCGTCTCCAGCCCGCGCGTGCGCACCTCGAGCTTGGTGCCCTCGGCCGCGTTGTCGATCCGTGCGTAGGCCATGGCGACCGGCTTTCCGATGCTGATCCCCATGGAGCCGCTGGTGACCGTTCCGACCGGCTCTCCCTGCGACGTGACCTCGGATCCCTGCCTCGCGATCCGCTCTCCGTCGAGCACCAGCCCCACCAGCTTCCGGGCGAGCCCCGCGCGCTGTTTCTCGACGAGGGACTCTTTCCCGATGAACGCGTCCTTGTTGAGTCGCACCGTCCAGCCCAGGCCGGCCTCGAGCGGGTTCGTGGTCTCGTCGATGTCGTTTCCGTAGAGGCAGTAGCCCATCTCGAGGCGCAGCGTGTCGCGCGCGCCGAGCCCGATGGCGCGGATCAGCGCGGGGGCGCCCGCCTCGAAGACGCGATCCCAGGTCGGGAGCGCGCGGGATGCCTTCACGTAGATCTCGAAGCCGTCCTCGCCCGTGTAGCCCGTGCGCGAGACCAGCGTCCAGTCCTCGCCCTTCCCCTCCTCGAAGAAGGTGTAGAACTCGAGGTCGCGGACGCGGTCTCCGTAGATCCGGGCCACGACGTCCTCGGCGCGAGGGCCCTGGACGGCCAGCTGCGCCGTCTCCTCGTTTTCGTCCACGACGGTCACGTCGGAGGGAGCGTGGCTGTGGATCCACGCGAGGTCCTTCTCGAAATTCGCGGCGTTCACGACCAGGAGCCGGTCCGAGCCCGTGGCGTAGACCAGGAGATCGTCGACGATGCCCCCCGACTCGAGGCACATCGGCGTGTACACGGCCTTGCCGTCCGGGATGGCGTCGACCTGATTCGTCACCAGGCGATTGGCGTAGGCCTTGGCGCCCGGGCCGCGCAGCCGGATCTCTCCCATGTGCGAGACGTCGAAGACGCCCACCCCGCCGCGCACCGTCCGGTGCTCCGCCACGATGCCCTCGTACTGAATGGGCATCTCGAAGCCGGCGAAGGGAACCATTTTGGCGCCTAGGGCCAGGTGGCGGGCGTAAAACGGCGTTCGTTTCAGCGTGGATGTGGTATCGAGCATCCTCAATTCGTGCCTGAGGTTAAGGTGGATTCGAGAAGCGCTACGGTATCACAACGGAGCGTGGATTCAAACCACCGCCTCGCGCGCGCGGGCCCGGCTGGGCTTTGGTTGAGGCAGCGCGTGGCGGAGCGCCTCGCCGGTGTGGGAGCCCGACACCCCTGCGATCCGCTCCGGCGGACCTTCCGCGACCAGGCGCCCTCCCTGGTCCCCGCCCTCCGGACCCAGGTCGATGATCCAGTCGGCGGACTGGATCACCTCGAGATTGTGCTCGATCACGATGACGGTGTTTCCCTTGTCCACGAGGCGGTTCAGGACGTGGAGCAGCGCGCGAACGTCCTCGAAGTGGAGCCCCGTCGTCGGCTCGTCGAGAAGGTAGAGCGTGCGTCCGGTCTCCACCCGGGAGAGCTCCGTCGCGAGCTTCACCCGCTGCGCCTCGCCGCCCGAAAGCGTGGTCGCGGCCTGTCCGAGATGGATGTATCCCAGCCCCACGCCGCTCAGGGTCTCGAGCTTCCGCTTTACTTGAGGGATGGCGCCCAGGAATTCCAGGGCCTCGTCCAC
>DASQAV010000095.1:0-7416 GCA_035635575.1 Candidatus Dormiibacterota bacterium
AGAAGCGAGCGATCCTCCTCGGCGCGCCGGTATGCAAGCGCGCCCGTCACCGCGTCGATGCGCCTCGTGCCCGAGGCGATGGCCGCCTCCGACTCGATGCGCATGTACCCGATCTCCCCCGTGCGCTTCACGTGGCATCCCCCGCAGAGCTCGCGGCTGAATCCGTCGACGATCACCTGGCGCACGCGCTCGCCGTACTTCTCCCCGAAGAGCGCCATGGCTCCCTGTTCCTGGGCCTCTTTCAAAGACGTCCACTCGGTCTGGACCGGAAGATCGTCCAGGATCTTCTCGTTCACCATCGTCTCGATCGCGTGGAGGTCCTCGGGAGTCAGCGCCTTCGTATGCGTGAAATCGAACCGGAGCCGGTCCGGCGCGACCAGAGACCCCGCCTGCTTGAGCTCCTTGCCGAAGCGCTTCCGGAGCGCGGCGTGAAGGAGATGCGTCGCCGTGTGATTGCGCTGCGTGGGCGCGCGCTTCTCGGCGTCGATGGTCGCACGATAGGGTCCGGCGGTGAGGGACGAGGCGTTCCCTTCCAGGATCTCCCCGCGATGGATGATGCGGTCCCCGTCCTTGTACACGTCCACGACGCGGAGCTTCGCCTTGCCCGCGCCGGGCATCGATTCCAGCATTCCCGTGTCGGCGACCTGGCCGCCCGATTCGGCGTAGAAGGGCGTCGTATCGAGCGTGAACTCGACGGCACCCTCACCCCCGTCCCGCACGTCGCGCAGGAACACCCCGTCCACTTCCCAGCGGTCGTAGCCCACGAATTCCGAATGCGCGCCCTTCGACAGCGTGCGCCACTCGCCCGCGGCGCGGCGCGCCCCGAAGCGAGCCGCCTTCCGCGCGCGCTCCCGCTGCTCCTCCATCGCGGCCTCGTATCCCGGCAGGTCCACGTGAAGCCCGCGCTCGCCCGCCATCTCCACCGTGAGGTCGATCGGGAATCCATAGGTGTCGTAGAGCTGAAACGCCACCGCCCCCGGGAAGCGCGTCTGCTTCTTCTGCTCCAGACCGGCCGCGGTTTCCTCGAACCGAGCCATCCCCTGCTCCAGGGTCTGCGCGAACCGGCTCTCCTCTTCCAGGATGGCGGCCGCGACCGTGGACTCCTCGCGCCTGAGATACTCGTATTCCTCGTACTGGCCCATCTGCGCGACGACCGTCGGCACGAGGCGCGACAGGAAGGCGCCCTCGATGCCCAGGTCCCGTCCGAAGCGGGCCGCGCGGCGCAGCAGCCGCCGCACGACGTACCCGCGCCCCTCGTTGGAAGGACGCACCCCCTCGGCGTAGGTGAAGACCAGCGCCCGGAGATGATCCGTGATGACGCGCGCGGCGCGTTTGCCGCGATCGGTCGCGGCCGCCTTGGGCGAGCCGAGCCGGCGCGCGGCGTCCTCGATGGGCTTCAGGAGATCGATCTCGAAGACGGAGGGCGTGCCCTGCAAGATCATCGCGAGCCGCTCCAGTCCCAAGCCCGTGTCGATGCCGCGATTCGCAAGCGGCCGCCGCTCGCCGCTCGGCAGCTGGTCGAATTGAGGAAAGACCAGATTCCAGAACTCGAGGTAGCGCTCGCAGTCGCAGCCCGGCGCGCATTCCTTGCGGCCGCACCCCACACCGGAGCCATGGTCCCAGTAGATCTCCGAAGAGGGTCCGCAGGCGCCCGAGCCGCCGGCCGGTCCCCAGAAGTTGTCCTTCTCGCCGAGCCGCGTCACACGCGCCGGACCCAGGCCGATGTGCTTGGCCCAGAGATCGAACGCTTCCTGATCCTCCTTGTAGACGGAGGGATAGAGGCGCTCCTTGGGCATTCCGAGCGTCTGGGTCGTGAACTCCCACGCCCACTCGATCGCTTCCTTCTTGAAGTAGTCGCCGAAGGAGAAATTCCCGAGCATCTCGAAGAAGGTGGCGTGGCGCACGGTCAGCCCGACATTCTCCACGTCCGTCAAACGCAGGCAGCGCTGCACGGTGACCGCGCGGCGGTGCGGCGGCGGATGCGGCGAGGAGAAGTAGGGCTTGAACTGCACCATGCCCGCCGACGTGAAGAGAAGGGTGGGGTCGTCCCGAGGGACGAGCGGCGCCTGGGGCAGGCGGGGGTGCCCACGCTCCTTGAAGAAATCGATGAAGGTGCTTCGCAGCTCGTCGCTGCCTGAGTGTTTCATCGGGGCGGTGCTACGACTCCTCTCGCAGGAGATCCCGGATCGTATCCCAATCGAAACCGCGCCGCTGGAGCGCCGCCTGCATGCGCCGGCGGTACGCCTCGCCCTCGAGGCGCGCGTAGCGGCGGCGAAGCTGGGCGAATCCCAGCGCGGCGCGCCCCTCTTCGCTGGCCAGCGACCGGCTCGAGAGATCGGGATCCTGGTCGAGGAACCCATCCAGCTCCCCGATCAGGGCATCCGGTACGCCGCGACGCCTGAGCTTCAGGACGAGAAGCCGCTTTCCCTGCGGCGCCTTGAAGAGCTCCGTGCGCAAAAACGACCGCACGAACGCGCGGTCGTCCAGTAGCGAGACGCGGCGGAGCCGCTCGATCGCGCGCTCCACCGCATTCTCATGGTATCCGCGCTCGCGAAGCCGGCCGTGAATCTCCCGCTCCGTGCGCGGCCCGCGCTCCAAGATCCGGAGGGCCGCTTCCTTCGCCGCCTCTTCGGAACCCGCGCGCTCCGGGCTCAGCGCCATGGATCAGATACGGACCCGGCGCTCTCCCTTGCCGTCGGTCGCCGCGACCGGCTCCGGAAGCTCGGCCCCCGCCTTCGTCAGCCCCAGCGCCAGACGCAGCTTCGCTTCCAGCTCCGCCTGAGCGTCGGGATGCTCCTTCAGCCAGAGCCGGGCGTTCTCACGCCCCTGCCCGATGCGCTCCTCTCCGAACGAGAACCAGGTGCCGCTCTTCTGCACCAGGTTCCTCTCGATCGCGAGGTCCAGGATCTCTCCCTCGCGCGAGATTCCCTCGTTGTAGAGGATATCGAACTCCGCCTCCTTGAAGGGAGCGGCCACCTTGTTCTTCACGACCTTCACCTTCACGTGGCTGCCGATGACGCTCTCGCCGTCCTTGATCGCGCCGATGCGCCGGATGTCCATGCGCACCGAGGCGTAGAACTTGAGCGCGCGCCCTCCCGTCGTGGTCTCGGGGTTTCCGAACATCACGCCGATCTGCATGCGGATCTGGTTGATGAAGATCACCGTCGTGCGGGATTTGGAGATCGTGCCGGTGAGCTTGCGCAGGGCCTGCGACATGAGACGCGCCTGAAGCCCCATGTGCGAGTCCCCCATCTCCCCTTCGATCTCGGCCTTGGGCACCAGGGCCGCCACCGAATCGATCACGATCACGTCGATCGCGCCGCTCCGCACCAGGTGCTCGGCGATCTCGAGCGCTTCCTCGCCTGTGTCGGGCTGCGACACATGGAGGTTTTCGATGTCCACGCCCAGCTTCTTGGCGTAGGCCGCGTCCAGGGCGTGCTCCGCGTCGATGAAGACCGCGTTTCCTCCCGCCTTCTGCGCGTGCGCGATGATGCTCAGCGTCAGCGTGGTCTTTCCGGACGACTCCGGCCCGTAGATCTCGATCACCCGGCCGCGGGGCACCCCGCCAATTCCGAGCGCCGCGTCGAGCGCGATCGAGCCCGTGGCAATCGAATCCACCTGGACCCGGGCCGACTCCTCCCCCAGCTTCATGATCGCGCCCTTGCCGAACTGACGCTCGATCTGTTGCACTGCGAGATCGAGCGCCTTGGCGCGCTCCTTGGAAACTTCTCCCCTCACTCCCGGATTCATGACCATCTTCGATTCTCCCCCTTGCTCTTTACGGGCGTCGCGACCGGGACGCCGATACGGGTCGGGGTGATGCCTTGGACTCGATATTTGCGCTCGGATGAGCGCTGAGACGGAAGCTCGGGGTCAGCTAGGCTCCCGGTCTTCACGAAAACGAATCTCTTCGAGCGCAGTATAGCGGGCCCCGGTCGGGTGTAGGTCACTTTTCATCACCACGATCCGGTCGAGGAGCGCGGGTTCCGGAGGGGGAGGAGGAGCGTACCGGCCGAACGCCTCGACCCCCTCGGCGTGCTCGCGGACGCGCGCGAGCGTGATGTGGGGCTTGAAGGGCTTGTCGGCCGGCCCGAAGCCTCCCTGCTGGAGACTCTGGTTCACCGATCGGGCCAGCGCGATCGCCGATTCCGCGCCGTCCGAGAGCCCGGTCCAGAGGACCCGGGGCCGCTTCATCGAGGGAAAGGCCCCGGGCGCACCGAGGCTCGCCCGGAACGCGGCGTGACCCATGGCACCCCGGCGGGCCGCCTCCCCCGCGCGCCGCACGCCGTCATCGCCGAGGTCGCCGAGAAAACGGACGGTGATGTGGAGGTTCTCGGGCTTCACCCAGGAGAGCCCCGACATGACCCGTTTCAGGTCATCCTCGACTTGGCCCAGATACGCCTTCCAGTCCTCCGGGATCACGAGCGCGATGAAGGTTCGGACCATGCGACCCCCGCGCCGAGGCTCCGGCGCACCAGGTCGAGCGCGAAGAAGGACGCGCGCTCGATGATGTCCCCGCGCGATCCCCCGAAGAGAAAGCGCTCGGCGGTCTCCCCTTCGCCTCGGGAGTAGCCCAGGAAGCAGAGCCCCACAGGCTTCTCCGGCGTTCCCCCGTCGGGACCCGCAATGCCCGTGGTGGACACGGCGCACGAGGCTCCCAGGCGATCGCGCGCGCCCCGGGCCATCTCCTTCGCGACCTCCGCGCTCACGGCGCCGTGGCGGCGAAGGGTCTCCTTCGAGACTCCGAGCAAGCTCTCCTTCGCTTCGTTCGAATAGGCGGTCACGCCCCCGAGATAGTATCGGGAGCTCCCTGGGACTGCGACCACCTCGGCCCCGACCCGGCCTCCGGTGAAGGACTCTGCGGTCGCCAGCGTGAGCTTCTTGCTCAGGAGCGCTTCCCCCACCACCTCCGCAAGCGTCCGCCTCCCCAGCGCGTAGGCATGCGAGCCGGCGCGCTCGAGAAGCTTCCGTTCCCCTCGATCCAGGGCGCCCTGGAGCCACATCGCGTCCACGGAGGAGGCGCTCACGTGGAGATCCACGCCGGTGGCGCGGGCGATCGTCCCCAGCCTGAGCTCCGGCTCCTCCAGCTCGAATCCCTGCAACCGCTCCGCCAGCGCCGACTCCCCGATGCCGATCGTCCTCACGACGCGGAGGCCCGAGACGAGCCCGGGGTTCCGGCTCTTGAGAAAGGGAACCACGTACGCCTGGAGCATCTCCTCGGCCTCCGAGGGCACGCCGGGAAGGGCGAAGATCTCCGTCGTGAGATGCGTGAAGTGGAGCCCGGGCGCCGAGCCGCGCCGGTTCTCGATCACGCTCGCGCCTCGAGGAATCAGGGCCTGGCTCTCGTTCATGGGGGGCATGTCGATGCCGCGCTCCCGGAAGCGCGCCCGGATCTGATCCAGCACCGCGCGGTCCAGGATGAGCCTGCGGCGGAACACCGTCGCGATCACCTTCCGCGTGATGTCGTCCTGGGTCGGTCCCAATCCGCCGGTCACGATCACGACGTCGGCGCGGTGGACGGCGGTGCGGAACGCCTCCCCCAGGTGCCCGGGATCGTCGCCCACGGTGGCGTGGTACGAAGGCCAGAGTCCCACTTCGGAGAGGCGCCCTCCGACGAGATCCAGGTTCGAATTCTGGACGAGGCCGTGGAGAAGCTCGCTCCCCACCGTGATGACCTCGACCGTCATGCGCCCGGCCATACCCGCGCCAGAATCTGCAAGACGAGGTTCGAGTACAGACCCGCGAGCACGTCGTCGGTCACCACCCCGAGCCCTCCGGGAAGCTCCTGCGCGCGCCCGACCGGCGGCGGCTTCCAGACGTCGAAGATGCGGAACAGCACGAAGCCCACGATCAAGGTGAGGATGTGTGACGGAACCGCGAACCCGATCGCGGGCACGCCGCAGACCGTGATCATCATGCCCGCCACCTCGTCGATGACGATCGGATGGGCGTCGTGCCCCAGGGTCTTCTCGGCCGGTCCCGATACCCAGACCGCGACCGCGGTCACCACCAGGGTCAGCAGGGCAAAGGCGGGAAGCTCGAGGCGGGGGAGGACGAAGACCAGGGTCAGGGCCGTGGCCGCGGAAGCCCACGTGGCCGGAGCGATGGGAAGATACCCCAGGCCGAATCCCGTCGCGACCAGGACGGCAACGCGCCGCACGTCAGGCCTACCCGAGCGTCTTCAGGACGAGCTTGCAGGCCACCTTGAGCGTGTCGAACACTCCGGTGCCTCGGAGCGCGACCGCTTCGAAATACGGCGCCTTGCGAGGATTCAGCTCCCGTTCCAGATCGTCGATGGGCACCACGCGGGGAAGATCGCGCTTGTTGTACTGCATGACGAAGGGAATCTTCTCGATCGCCAGATCGTGCTCGGTCAGATTGTCGAGCATGTTCATGTAGCTCTCGACGTTGGCTTCGAAGCGGTCGATCTGCGAATCGGCCACGAACACGAGCCCGTCCACGCCTTTCAGGATCAGCTTGCGGCTCGCGTTGTAGTAGACTTGGCCCGGCACCGTGTAGAGGTGAAACCGCGTGCGGAACCCCCGGATCTGCCCCAGCTCCAGCGGCAGGAAATCGAAGAACAGCGTGCGGTCCATCTCCGTGGCGAGCGAGATCATCTTCCCCCGGGTTTCCTGGGGGACGCGCGAATAGATGTGCTGAAGATTGGTGGTCTTGCCGCAGAGGCCGGGTCCGTAATAGACGATCTTGCAGTTGATCTCGCGAGACGAGTAGTTGATCAGCGACACGTAGCTATGGCTCTCCTATTCCTTGAATAGGCTGTCGATCTCGCTTTCCGCTTCGGCGGTGAACTCGGCGCCCAGAGTCGTCGCACTCAGGTCCTCGTTCTTGTACTGCAGCTTGTCGAACAGCTTGTTCAGCACCGCCAGGAGCTCTTCTCCGCCGCGCCGCGCCTTCAGGCGCACCAGCCCGAGCGAGGTCTTCCGATCGAAGAGCACGACCAGGATGACCCGGTTCGCGATCAACGAGAGATACATGCTCTCGTTCTGGCCCTGATGGACGAGCGTGGCGAAATCCATCTCGCCGACCATCTCGGCGAGCTGTTGATTGGCCGCGAAATCCGCGGCCGCGAGCGAGGAGAAGGAGGTGACGTCGAATCCGGGAGGTTCGCCGATGGAGCTGATCATCTGACCGGTCTTGTCGATCAGCATCACGCTCTTGGAGCCCGAGGACTGAATGAGATTCTGGAGGATGTTGTTGAGCGACCAGAAGTCTTCCTCGAAGAGCGCCCAATTCCCCTTCACCATGGTCCAACTCCTTGGACACACCTGGGTCTTGCGGCATGTGTGACGCCGACCGGCTGTTTGCAAAAGGAGGGGTGTCCTACCCTGACCTCTCCGTTTTCAGCCGACGCCGGGACCGCCCCCCCACCCCACACCACACGCGTCATGCAACGCA
>DASQAV010000096.1:0-1781 GCA_035635575.1 Candidatus Dormiibacterota bacterium
CTCACCATCGCACGCCCCGCAGCCGACGAGCACATCGAGTACTACGGCAAGTACATCCGGCTGGTCCCCGGCGGCGACGCGCTGGATGCGATGCGGAGCCAGATCGGGGACACCGTCCGCCTTCTCCAGCCGCTCGACGAATCGAAAGCGCTGCACCGGTACGGTCCCGGCAAGTGGAGTATCAAGGAGGTCGTGGGCCACATTACCGATGCGGAGCGGGTGTTCTCGTATCGCGCGCTCCGCTTCGGCCGGGCCGACGAGACTCCGGTCCCGGGATTCGACGAGAACACCTACGTGCCCGCGGGCCGCTTCGACCTAAGGCCCCTTCCGGAGCTTGTCCAGGAGTATCAGGCCGTGCGTGCCTCCACGATCGCCCTCTTCCGGGGGATGGATGAGCGAGCCCTGCTCCGCCGCGGGACCGCGAATGGGGATTCCATCAGCGTTCGAGCGCTCGCGTGGATCCTCGCGGGCCACGAGCTTCATCACCGTGGGATCCTGATCGAGCGCTACGGCCTGGGGAAGTAGCGCTCCACTCTTCCGCCGTCCGTTGTCCTTCTTCGATCTGCCGGGCGACCGTAGACGTACAGGTCCGTGACGTTACCGCCACGGCGCCCGCGTCCTCCGCGGCAAGAACGGCCCTCTCCATTTTTCGGACAAGGCTCGACGGCCAAGCCTCTTGCGCGCCGAACCCTCCCTTCGAGAGGGACCCACGGGCGGCCCGATGGCACTCGAATTGCCGGGCTCCCCAGGTACGGTGCAATCCGCCCTGGGGCCGGAAGTCGTGCGCGCCGCTCCAGGCCATCCTTGTCCAAGACAACTCGAGAAGACGAAGGAGAATCAGCCATGCGCAAAAGTGGTGTCCTTGCTCTGGCAGTGGTCGGCCTCTTGTTCCTGGGCGGCACGGTCCTCTACTACTCGAAGTACCGCCAATCGCAGGCGGAATTCGCGCAGATGACGGCCCAGGAGCACGAGACGCGGATCAAGTACGGGCAGGCGATCAACGAGATCGCCATGATCCAAGACAGCCTCAACACGATCGTCCTGGGTGAAGCGCCGCTTTTGCAGGGTCACGCTCATTCCGAGGTCCCGCTGCCGCCGACGGTTCGCGACCAGGTGCTCGGGCGCATCGCGACGCTGCGGGCGGGGCTGGAGCGCACCAAGGAGCGGATCCAGACGCTCGACGACAAGCTGAAGCGAAATGGCGTCCAGATTTCGGGATTGCACAAGATGATCGACGGGCTGAAGAGGAACGTGGCCGAGAGGGAAGAGTCCATCGCGATGCTCAACACGCAGGTCCAATCGCTACAGACCGAGGTCGCGGGACTGACGGTCGACGTGAACACGAAGCAGATGGAGCTCACGACCAAGCAGCAGGAGCTCACCGAGAAGCAGCGTGAGCTCGCGACGATCTTCTATACGGTGGGCACCAAGAAGGAGCTCCAGCGCGCGGGCGTGGTGGTCGCCGAGGGAGGCGTCCTGGGCGTGGGCAAATCACTCAAGACGTCCGCCCAGTTCGACGAGGCCCGGTTCACACCGCTGAACACCGACCAGGAGACCGTCATTCGCCTTCCGGCAACCCATCGCGTTCAGATCCTGAGCGCTCAGCCCGTCTCGAGCTACACCCTCAAGATCACGGGGAAGGACGAGATGGAGCTGCTGATCACGAATCCGAACGAATTCCGGAAGGTGAAGCATCTGGTGATCGTGAAGGCGTAGGCGCCCCCTCCGCCTTTGCGTCAGGAGCCCGCTCCGACCCCTGTCGGGGCGGGCTTTCTCACGCC
>DASQAV010000097.1:0-42483 GCA_035635575.1 Candidatus Dormiibacterota bacterium
AGGGTGGCGAATGCCGACGCCGCTTCACCGGTGGCCAGCTGCGTGGCGGCGATGGCCACGGGAGAGGCAACCCCGCGGTCGGCGGCCTCGCGAAGGCTACCGAGCAACAGCCGGGCATCCGCGCTCCTCCCCGCCCGGGCCAGCGCGTAAGCGAGCTCTTCCTGTTCATACAAGGTCGGCGATGCGCCTCCGGAGCTTCGCAGGGCCGCGACTGCGTCCGCCGCCTTTCCCTGGAGCACGAGGCACCGGGCCTCATAGGCGCGAGCCACCCGCGCTTCGTCCCCCTCGCCCTTCTGGGCTCGACGGAACTGTGCCGCGGCATCGCTGACCCTGCGCGCGTTGAGGTAGGCGAGTCCCAGCTCGCTCGCGTACCGGGTGGAAAGAGGGTCGAGGCTCGCCGCGCGCTCCATCGCGTCCACCTCCTCGCGGGTCCGACCCTGCACGCCGAGATAGAGAGATCGTCTGTACCACGCCTCGGCGCTGCCGGGCTCGTACTCGAGCGCCCTCTCCAGCGCGGCGTTCGCGTGCGCCCAGTCCCAGCGGATTCCATACACGAAGGCGAAGGCAAGGTGAGCCGATGCCTGAGTCGAGTCGATCTCGAGAGCCCGGGACGCCGTGGACACGGCACGTGGAAGCGCCTCCTCCGGCGAGAGATCGCCGTAGTAGAGCATCTGCGTATAGCAGTCCGCGAGTCCGGCGTAGGCCGGAGCGAAGGTGGAGTCCTTGTGCGTCGCCTCCGTGAAGTAGGCGAGGGCGCGGCGATAGTTCCGATCCGCCGCCAGGTTTCGCCCGAGAACGTAGGCGCGGTAGGCGGGAAGATCGACCGGCGGCCTCGCGTCCAGGCGCGCAAGCTCGGAGCGAACCGCCGGAAGGTGCAAGTGATCGGCGACGCCGCGAGCGATCTCGTAGTCCAGGGTCAGCACCTCACGAAGGGGGCGCTCGTACGCCTCCGCCCAGATCTGCCGGTCGGAGCGTGCGTCCCGGAGCTCCACGTTCACGCGTACCCGGCTCCCCATCTGGACCACGGAGGATTCGAGGACGACGTCGAGGGAGTTCTCGCGGGCCAGGATGGAGAGCGGCTTGTGCTCCCGGGCGATCGCCTTGCTCGTGGTCCGTCCCGCGACGTTGATGGAGGGCAGCCGCGAGAAGGTGTTGATGAGATCGTCGGTGAGCCCCTCCGCCAGAAACTGCTGCTCGGGCGCTCCCGATGCGTTGTTCGTGGGAAGGACGAGGAGGAAGCGGCGAGCCGGTGGCTTGCCCGTGAAGCCGGGAAACTTCCCAACTACCGCGAGCAGCGCGATCCCCACGAGCGTGCAGAGGACGAGCACCAGCGAGGAGCGGAGCCTGCGCATTGCGGATGTGGGCGTCGAATCCCGGACCGCATCGAGCGCCGCGCGGATCTCGCTGGCGTGATGGTAGCGCTGGCCGGGATCCTTCTTGAGACAGCGGGCGATCACGCGCCGCAAGGAGAGTGGGGCTGATCCGGGGAGCGGCGCGGGATCCTCTTGCGTGATGGCGCGCTCCAGCTCGGGCAGCCCGCCCGAGGCGAGACGTCCCGAGAGGAAGGGATGCTTCCCGATCAGCATCTCGTGCAGCGTGACTCCCAGGGCCCAGAGGTCACTGCGCCGGTCCGGCGGCGCGCCTCGCAGGAGCTCCGGGGCCATGTACGCAGGCGACCCGGCGAACAGGCCGGCCGGTCCGTAGGTGCGGCTCAACGTCGACGTCGCATCGGACGGGACCGGCTCACGCACCGCAATTCCAAAATCGAGCACCTTGCTCAGCCCCGCATCGGTGATGCGGATATTTGCCGACTTCAGATCCCGATGAACGATGCCGGCATCGTGGATGGCCTGGAGCGCCGACGCGATCTGGATCCCGTAGTCGACGACGGTGCTCGGGGGGAGCGGGTGGTTTCGTATGGCGTCGGAGAGGGTCGTGCCTTCCACGTATTCCATGACCACGAAGACCCGGCCGTGCGATTCCCCGACATCGAAGATGGACGCGACGTTGGGATGCTTGATGGAGCACGCGATGCGGGCTTCGCTCAGGAGAATCCGGCGAGCGGTTTCGTTCGCGACCCGATTCTCATGGACGACCTTGAGCGCGACCACGCGGCCCAAGCGCTCGTCTTGAGCGCGGTACACGGTGCCCATGCCACCGGAGCCGATCCGGTCGAGGATCCGATAGTGCGCGAGGAGAGAACCGACGAGCCCGGGGCCCGGGTCGCCGCTCCACTGCTCCGCGAGGCGCGCGTGCGCCGCGGCGAGCCGTTCGATCCCGCGAAGCCGGCCGACAGAGTCGTGTAACCCCGGATTCCGGGCTACGTCGTCCCAGTTCACCGGAGTGTGGTCGGCGATGTCGCCGGCGAGCCGATGCAGCTCATCCTGCTCGTCCTGCTCCCGATCGCGCGGCTTCATTTCTCGACCGCGGCGTCGTCGCGCAATTCATGCTCGAGGCGCACGATGGCGCGCACCACGAGCATTCGCGCGGCGTCCGGCGAGGGGGCCCCGAGCGCCTCGGCGATCTCCGCGTAGCTGAGGCCCATTTCGTTTCGCAGAATGAACGCTTCCTGCTGGTCCGCAGTCAGCCGCTCCAGGGCGGAGTCGTAGCGCTCCATGAATTCCCTTCCGATGGCGGCCTCGAGCGGCGAAGGGCCGGCCGATGGAAGCCCCTCGTTCAGCTCATCGGTGGTGACCGGCCGGGCTTTGGCGCTGCGGATCTGCATGCGGATCTCGTTGCGGAGGATCTGCCACAGGTAGGCGAGAAACGCTCCCTCACGCTTGGGTTGAAAGTCCTCGATCTTCCGGAGCGCCTTTTCGATCGCGGTCGAGACGATGTCGTCGGTGTCGGCCAGACCGCGGGCCAGGGCGGGAAGGCGACCGTGGGCGAGTCGCTTCATCACCGGGTAATAGGCGAGCGCCAGCTGATCTCGCGCCCGCGCATCGCCCGCCCAGATGCGGCGGAGGAGCATCGTGGTCGAGTCCACCAAGCGGGTGTCCTCATTGGTCTTTGGGGGTGGGTATGCCCGCTGGGGAGTATACCCGCGTTCGCCGTTCGCTTCAGCCACCAGGTGCATTGTTCCGGGTAGACACCACGGCAGCTGGGTAGCCCATGAGAGAGCCAAATCCATGAACGCACACTATTTGATCACGGGGGGCGCGGGCTCGCTCGGGAGAGAGATCACCGCGCGGATCCTCCGGTCGGAGCCGAGCGCGGAGATCGCGATCCTCGTAAGAGCACGGGATCCACGGGAGGCCGAGGTGAAATGGGCCGAGCTCGTTCGCTTCCTGGCGCACTACGGCCACGCGGCGAGCCTGGGCCGGGTGATCCCGGTCGTGGGTGACGTCGAGCGCCCCAAGCTCGGCCTCAGCGGGCCTGTCGCGGAGCGGCTCCGCCGCCGCACGACCCACGTCATCCACGCGGCGGCGAGCATCAACCTACGCATGTCTTTGGCCTTGGCCCGCGCGATCAATGTGGTTGGAACTCGAGAGGCCCTGACCTTCGCCGAGTCGTGTCCTGGGCTGGCTCGCTTCGTCCATCTCAGCACAGCCTACGTGGCGGGGGAGCGTACGGGGCTGATCCGCGAGGAGGAGGGCGACATGGGCCAGAGATTCCTGAACGCCTACGAGCAGAGCAAGTGCGAAGCGGAAACGCTCCTCCTCGACGCGGCACCACGCATTCCGCTGTCCATCGCGCGGCCATCGATCATCGTCGGAAATTCCGGTGACGGACGCACGTGCAACTTCGGGACACTCTACCGTCCGCTCCGGCTCATTGCGGAGGGATCGCTCCGGAGAATCCCGGGCGATCCGGACACCCCGCTCGACCTCGTTCCGGTGGATTACGTCGCCGATCGTGTGGCCGCGATCGCGCGGAGCCCGGAAGGGACCGGCGCGGTCTATCACATCACCGCGGGGCCCGAGCGCACCCTCCCGGTCGCCGAGCTGATCGGAACCATGGCGCGGCTCGCGGGGAAGGAGAGCCCGCGGTTCATCGCGCCCGACTTCGCGCCGTCGCGTGAGGCGGCGGCCGTGGGGCGGCATCACAGGATGGACGCCTTCTTCGCGTACCTCGCCGGGGCCAAGGCGTTCGACGACTCGGCGCTTCGCCGGGATTTCGCCATCCGGGAGTGTCCGGACCCCAGAGGCTACCTCCCGGATCTCTACTCTTTCTGCGTGTCCACGGGGTGGGGCCGCGAGCTTCCCTGGGACCGATCCTCGATGGAGGTGGCGGCATGATCGCGCCGATTCTGGACCGCCCCGTCTTCGAGAAGCTCCTCTTCGCGCAGTCCTGGGAAGACCCGCGGCTGGACCAGGAGGCGCTGCGTGTGGGGCCCGGCCACACGGTCTTGTCCGTGGCGTCGGGAGGGTGCAACACCTTGTCCCTCTCCCTGGCGCGGCCGGACCGGCTGATCGCGATCGATCTGAACCGGGCGCAGAACGCGCTCCTCGAGCTCAAGATCGCCGGAGCCCGAACCCTCACGCATCGGCAGTACCTGGAATTGCTGGGGGCACGTCCGTCCGCGTTCCGGCGGACGCACTATGCGCGCATGCGGAGTGCCCTTTCCCGACGGGCGGGTGAGTACTGGGATCGCAACCTGGCGCTCATCGAGTCGGGCGTCCTGAGCGCGGGCAGGTACGAGCGATATCTCGGCGCGTTCCGCCACCTCCTCGGCCTGCTCGAGGGACGGAAGCGGATCGAGCAGCTCTTCGCGTCGCGGACACACGACGAGCAGGAGCGCTTCTATGAAGAGGAATGGAACACGGCGCTCTGGCGGCTGTTCTTTCGGATCTTCTTTTCACGGAAGGTGCTCGGGCTGGGCGGCCTGGACCCCGCCTTCTTCACGTACGTGGACGGCATCCCGGACTTCGGCGCCCACTTTCTCGAGCGCGCCCGCCATGCGCTCGTGGAGATTCCCATCCGCGACAACTATTTCCTGGCTCAGATCTGCTTGGGACGGTATCGGGAAGACTCCGCCATGCCGCCCTATCTCCGAGCCGAGAACTTCGACACGCTGCGTGAAACCGTGGATCGGATCGAGATCGTCACGGAAGAATTGGGGTCCTTCCTCACACGCCAGCCTGACGAAAGCATCGACCGGTTCAACCTGAGCAATGTCTTCGAGTGGATCCCCGCCGAGACCTTCGAGCGGGATCTTCTCGAGATCCACCGCGTATCGCGTCCGGGAGGACGGATCTGCTACCGGAATCTTCTCGTTCGCCGCCGCCATCCCGCGCACCTGGGCCATCTCTTCGATGCCGAGGATTCCCTCGCCGCCCAGCTTCACCGAAGCGACCGGTCGTTCGTCTACGCGCACTTCGAGGTCGCGCGCGTCTTGAAGCCGGCCGGAAAGGGAGTGTGACGGTGTTCCTTCGCTGGGGGTGGCCGTTCCTGATCCACTTGTGGACGCTGGCCGGGCTTGGATTCGCGATGCTCGCGGCACAGGCGATCGTCGATGGCAACCTGAGTGCCGCCATCCGTTGGCTTCTCCTGGTCCTGGTGGTGGACCACACGGACGGGACGCTGGCCAGGGCCTTCCAGATCCGCAAGCGCATCCCGGAGGTCTCGGGCGAGACGCTGGACCTGGTCACGGACGTGATCGGGTTGACCTTCGTCCCCATGCTCTTCTGCTGGAAGGCGGGCGTGTTCCTGCCGGGCTGGGGCGCGGGCCTCGCGGTGGCCGCGGCGGCGACGTGCAGCCTGAAGTACGGGATGAAGTCCTATGTTCTGACGAGCGGTCAGAGCCTCGGCGCCCCGCCGGCGTTCTTCTCCGTGCTCCTCTTCTGGTTCCTGGGCCTGCCCCCCGCGTGGGGAACCGCGTACACGATCGCGTTGATCGCGCTCTGCTGGCTACCGATCCGCTACCCCATCACCAGCCTCGTCACCACCCACTGGAAGCCGGGCTTCGAGAGCCTGATCAACTACCTCAGCTTCGCGGCGATGGTTCCGGCGCTGATCTGGGTTCGCGCGGCGCCCGTCGCGTTCTTCTGGGCGTTGCTCGCCGTGATGCTCTTTCACCTGTTCGTGGCCCCGGCGCTTCTCGCGGCCGGGCGGATCCGGCCCGGATTCCGCCGGGTCTATTAGGAGGATCGGTGATTCTTCTCGGCTTCCATTACGCGCTCCGCGAGCGGACCCGCTTCGCGCTCACGGCGGCAGGCGTCGCGGCCGCGGTTCTGCTCACCGTCTTTCTGGTCGGAGTCTACCGCGGCGCGACCCGCGGGTCGCTGAGCTACATCGAGGGAACCGGCGCGGACGTCTGGGTCGGACGCCGCGGGACGTGGAACCTGCTCCGTGCGGGCGGGATGATCCCCGTGAAGGCGAAACCCCTGCTGGAGGAAATCCGCGGTGTGGTCTCCGCCGAGCCGATCTTGGAATCGCTCCTCCCCGCCAAGCTCTCGGACGGGCGGCGCACGCTTCTGGCGATCGGCCTGCCGGCCGGAGCATCCCTGAGCCGGCCGCGTCATATCGAAGCCGGAAGGGCGATGCCGCGCCGCGGCGAGATCGTGCTCGATCGCGCCTTCGCCCACCGGGCCGGACTCCACGTCGGCGACCGCGTGGAGCTGGCCGACCGAACGTTCCGGATCGCCGGCATCAGCCGTGAGACGAACCTCCTCGTGACCCAGTACGCCTTTCTCCGCCGAGAGGATTTGGAGTCGCTCCTCGGAGTCGAGGGGCAGGCGACCTTCTTTCTCCTCCGCGTGCGTCACGGCGAGAGCCATGCTGTGGTCAAGCGCCTGGAACGCCGCTCCCGGCTCATCGCGGCGTTCGACCGCGCGACATTCCTCGAAAACAATCACCGGGAAATCGCCTCCGGCTTTCTCCCCGTGCTCGCGGCCATGGCGCTGATCGGCCTCTCGATCGGGGCCGCGGTGGTTGCGCTCATGACCTATACGGCCGTGCTGGAGAAGCGTGGCGACTACGCTCTGATCGGCGCGCTGGGCGGGGGCGAGGGGTCGCGCTTCCTGGTCGTGATGCAACAGTCCCTCGCGGCGGCGGTGGCCGGCGCCCTGGCCGGCCTGGTGCTTCTCCATGTCATCGGCCGCCTCCTCCCCAGCATGGCCCCGGAGGTGGAGCTGGTCGTAGAGCCCTGGGTTGCCGCGGCCGCCATTCTCGGCGCATTGGTCACGGCAGCGATCGGGGCGCTGGTTCCGGCCGGAATCGCCACCTCCGTTGCGCCGATGGAGGCGCTGCGGCGATGAGCGCGTGCACGCTACGGTTCGAGGGCGTGGGCAAGGTCTACGCGGGAGCGGTCTCCTGCCGCGCGCTGCACGATGTGTCCCTGGAAGTAGGGTGCGGAACCTTCAACGTGATCCAGGGGCCCAGCGGAAGCGGCAAGACGACGCTGCTCGCGATCGCCGGAGGTCTCGAGCGCCCCACCACGGGCCGCGTGTGGCTCTCGGAGCGGGAGATCACCTTGCTCCCCGCGCGACAGCTCCTCGAGCTGCGCCGCGCCGAGCTGGCGTTCGTGTTCCAGGATTTCAAGCTGATCGACATCCTCACGGCCGAGGAGAACGTGGCCCTGCCCCTGGAGCTTCGAGGCGTGAGGGCCCGGTCCGCGAGGGAGAGGAGCCGCGCCATGCTGGACCGTCTGGGTCTGGGCTGCCGTATCTCCCGTCGCCCGCGCGAGCTCTCGGGCGGAGAAAAGCAGAGGGTTGCGATCGCCCGCGCGCTGGTCACGGAGCCACGGCTCATCCTCGCGGACGAGCCGACCGCGAATCTGGATTGGGAAACCGGCAGCGAAGTGGTCGAGCTGCTTCGAGGCGCCACGCGTGAGCGCGGCGCCACCGCGATCGTGGTGAGCCACGACTCCCGCTTGGCACTCCTGGCGGACCACCAGATTGGGATCGTGGACGGCGCCCTCCATCGCAATGGATCGAACGGCTTGCCGGGAGACAGCCCCGGAAGGATGAAGACATGACTCTGAGGCCGGAAGACTGGGGATTCACCACCGACCGGGACGGGGCGCTCCGGATCGGGGGCTTTGCCGCGGAGTTCCTGGCTCGCCGTTTCGGAACGCCGCTCCATGCGGTGGACCTGGACCGGCTCCGTGAGCGCGCGCGCCGATTCCGCACGGCGTTCGAGAGCGCCTATCCCGCGCCGACGAGCACGCACTACGCGCTCAAGTGCAACAACACGCCCGGCATTGTGGATGCGGTCCTGGGAGAAGGGCTCCGTCTCGAGGTTGGAACCCTCTACGAATGGACGCTGGCGCTACGCCTGGGCGTCGCCCCGGTGGAGATCGTCGTGAACGGCCCGTTCAAAGGAGAGCTGGTCGAGACCGCCGTGTCTTCGGGCGCAGGGTACATCGTCGCGGACGGCCCCCGCGATCTGGAGCTGATCGAAGCAGCCGCGGGACGGCGCGGGTGCCAGGCGAAGATCCTGCTCCGCGTGAATCCGGACTGCGTTCCTCGCGGAATGAACCGAGCGACGGCGACCGGCTCGCGCAAGGGCAGTGTCTTCGGATTCGACCTTCGCTCGGGCGAGGTGGACGCCGCGATCCGGAAGGTTGCGGGAGCGCCACGGCTCGTCTACGGCGGCCTCCACGCCCACGTGGGCACCGGGATTCGAAGGCCGGAGGATTACGAGCGGCCGATCGAGCTTCTCGTCGCATGCGCCGATCGCGCGCGGCGGGCGGGACTGCCGCCTGGAGTGCTCGACCTGGGTGGCGGCTTCGGCGTGGCAACGAGCCGCGAGTTCAAGACCAGCGAATTTCTCCTGTACCAGGCGATCGGCAGACTGCCGAGTCCACCGGATGCGGCCCGCTTTCCCAGCGTCGAGCGTTTTGCGGAAGCGATGTCGCGTGCGGTCGGGCGCCATTGCGCCCGGCGCGGGCTTCCGATTCCGCCCCTCCTCCTGGAGCCTGGGCGCGCCATCGTGAGCCAGGCCGGCGCGCTCCTGCTCACCGTTGGATCCATCAAGCGCCGTCGCGGCGCCACGACCTGGGTCATCGCGGACGGCGGAGCGGGGACGGTGGCCTTTCCCCTCTATTACGAGTACCACGAAATCTTGTTGTGCCGCGCGCCGCGGGCCGCTCGTCCATCGCGCTACACGATTGTGGGGCCGGCCTGCTTCAGCGCGGACTGGATCTGCCGGAACAAGCGGATGCCGCCGCTCGAGGAGGGGGACGTGCTGGCCGTCTGCGACGCCGGCGCCTATTTCACGGTCCAGGAGTCGAACTTCGGCTTCCCACGCCCGGCGATCGTCGCCATCGAGGGGGGCCGGATCCGGGAGCTGCGCCGGCGCGAGTCGTTCGACGACATGGTTCTCCGCGACGCGGCCTGGGAGTGCAGTCGTGTCGGGTAAGGATGCCGCACCGAGGCTTCGGGTCCTGAAACTCGCGGACCGCGCCGCAGCGTCGGAGCTGGCGCAGCGATCGTTCGAGGGAAATCGGTTCTACGAGGACGCTCTTGGACTTCGCGCCGCCGACTTCCCGGTCTACTGGGACGCACTCATGCAATTGGCTCTAGGCTCGGATCGGGCGCGGGTCTATGGGCTCGAGTGCTCGGGGCGGCTTCAGGGGATGATCCTCGCCGCCTTGGATGGGTTCCCCTCCAAGAGCGGTGGGATCGAGTTCCTGGTCCGAATGCTGGCGCGTCTGGGGCCCAGGCGCTTGATCCGCTATCTGCGCTTCGTCCGCGCCTACGATCGGGCGCTCGACACCATGGGCCACCCGCGGGGCGATGAGGCACGGTGCTTCTGGCTCATGGTTTCCCCCGATGCCCGAGTTCGCCTCGGGCCATGGCTGGTGCGCGAAGTGGTGGCGGCCCTCGCGCGCGAGGGCAAGCCTGTCGCGACCGGCCTCATCAATGCTGGCGACCACCGGATCCGGAATTTCTACCGAAGGCTTGGATTCACGTTCGGCGAGCCCTTCCCGTTCTTTGGAGAGACCGCGGCGACGATCCAGATCCGGATCCTGCCGGAAGGCCGCGCGCGGCCCCTCACGACACGCTGCCACCAGCGCCTGGACGAAATCGATCCGTCTCGCTGGGACGCCGTGGGCAAAGATCCGCTCAGCACCCACGCCGTTCTGACGTCGATCGATCGCGCGGGTCTTCCGGGCGTGCGCCTCCGGGCGCTCACGGTCGAAGAGGAAACCGGCCGCTGGATCGCCGCGGCTCCCCTGGCGACGATCGAGGTGGACGGGGCGAAGCTGACCCGGGGCCTTTTCCGCGCGACGGTCCGCACGGTCCGGAAGGTTCATCCCGGCTTTCTGCGGACATCGGTGCTCCTCTGCGGTACGCCGCTGTCCGTCGGGAATTCTCCCGCACGAATCGTCGACGGCGTTCCGACATCGCGTGTATACGCCGAGCTGGCGGGAGCGCTTCAGCGGATTGCGGACGCGGAAGGGATCGCGTGGCGGAGCTTCAAGGAGATCCCGCTCGGCGATGTGGCCGCCGTGGGCGAAACCTTGGCCTCCCGAGGATGGACGATCGCCCCCAGCGAGCCGAACCTCGCGCTCGCCCTTCCCTGGCGTAGCTTTTCGGCCTACCTCCAGAGCCTTCGGAGCCACTATCGCTACAAGGTGCGGCTTGCAGAGCGGAAGAGGATCCAGGAGCGGCTCGAGGTCGACGCGGTTCCCCTCTCCGAAGGCTACGACACAGCGGCCCACGCACTCTATGAAGCAGTCTTCGCGCGCGCCCGGGTCCAGCTGGAGCATCTCACGCCCGAATTCTTCCAGGAGCTGGGCCGGTCGCACCCGTGCTCCGCGTGGCTCCTTCGGTTTCGGAGGGACGGGACCCTCGTCGGATGGGTCGCGATGTTTCTCGCGGACGGAGTGGCCTACGACCTCTTTCACGGGATGGATTACGGCGTATGCGCCTCCTCCAGTCTCTACTTCAACCAGCTGGCGGAGGTGATCCGGTTCGCCATTCAGCGCGGCGCGCACGCTCTGGTCTTGGGGCAGAGCTCGGAAACCGCCAAGGCGCGATTTGGGGGGCGGGCGGTTCCGCTCTGGATCGCGGTACGCCATCGGAGCGCCGTCTGGAGCCTTCTCCTCCGCTCGGGACGGCGCTGGCTCTTCCCCGCTCCCAGGGTGCCCACGCGCGAGGTCTTTGCGCCGGCGGCGCTTCGCGCCGAGGACTCCGCGCGATGATCCTGTTCCGCCTTCTCGGGGTGACCGAGAGTCTCTTCGCCGTGGGAGCCGTGTTCATGGCGGCAGGCCATGCGATGAGACGTCCGGAGCCTCCGGCCAGGCACCTGGACTGGGTCAAGCTCGGGGTCTACTTCGTGTTCATCCACGCGCTCCTCGGAGCGGCCGCGCTGGGACGGGCGGTCGCGGGCGCCTTGTTCGCGCTGGTGGTGGCCGCCGGTATCGTCGAGTCGATGGAAATCCGCACGAAGCTTTCGGGCCTCCTCCCGGCAATGCCCGTGGCCCTGCTCGGCCTTGGACTCGCGCACGCGCTCCTGGCACCGGGCGCGCTCTGGTTCTCCTCCTTTGCCTTCCTGGTCCTGGTGGTCGCGTCGACCGACAGCTTCGCGCAGCTTTCCGGGCGGCTCTGGGGAAGACGGCGCGCTTTTCCGCGATGGAGCCCGAACAAGACCGTCGAGGGGGTCGTGGGGGGGTTGACCGCCGCGGTGATCGTCGCGCTGTCGTGCGGGTTCCTCACGCCCGGCCTCCCGGCGCTCCCCCGAGCCCTTCTCGCGATCGTCACGAGTGCGGCGGCCACCGCGGGGGATCTCCTGTTCTCGTCCGTGAAGCGTCGCGCGGGGATCAAGGACTACTCGGCGCTCCTCCCGGGGCACGGGGGTGTCCTGGACCGATTCGATAGCATCGCGATCGCGGCTCCGGCCTATGTCTGGGCGAGGATGCTGCTCCTGGGATAGGCGGGCGCCGCCTCAGACGGCGTCGAGCCCTACCTTTCGCACGAGGGCTTTGTATCGCGGATCCTGGCGGATTCGATCGAGACGAGGGTGGACGCGCAGGAACATGAGCCCCGTGGCGCGTTCCTCGACCGCGACGTCGAGCCACCGGAACGCCTCCTCGACATCGCCCAAGGTCGCATGGAGCGCGGCGATGCCCCACGCCGAGACCACGCGCTTCGAGCGCGCCTCGGTCAGCTCTTGTAGGATGCGCCGCGCCCCGGCCTCGTTACCGCTGCTGGCCTCGAGGTGCCCGAGGCCGAACGAAGGACCCGCAACGCCGCCGCTCATTCGCCTGCCCTCCTCGTACTGGGCGCGGGATTCGTCGAAGCGGCCAAGCGCTTCGAGCGAGCGTGCGAGATCCGTGTGCGCGCCGTCGAAGCGGGGATCCAGCTCGACCGCCTTTCGGTAGTAGACGAGCGAACGCTCATACTCGCGTGCGTAGTAGTAGGCGTCCCCAACGCACGTGTGGGTCAACATCGACAGCGGGTCGATGCTGAGCGCTTTCAGCATCGCTTCCTGCGCCTCCCGGTGACGTTCCGAGCAGTAATAGAGGCTTCCGAGGCCGGTGTAGGCGCTCATCAATCCGGGATTCAGCTCGGCGGCCCGCTGAAAGGACCGGATCGCGTTGGGGAAGTCCCTCTCGTCCACCGCGACAGAGCCCAGCGCGGAATGGGCCTCGGCGAGGGAATCGTCCAGCTCCAGCGCCTTCATGGCGGCCTCGCGAGCTAGCGCATTGGCCTCGGCCGGAGGAGCCATGCCTCGACCGGCGCGCACGTTGTGGCAGTATGCGATTCCTGCCCACGTGGGAGCGTAGGTCGGATCCAGCTTGAGAGCGCGCTCGTAGTGCTTCAGGGCCAGCTCGATCGCCTGCGGCGAACCGGCGGAGGAGGTGTGGCGGCCCCTGAGGTACTCGACGTGAGCCTCGGGGTTCACCGGGCGCCGCTTCGCGAGCTGCTTCGCCTCGCGCGGCGTCACCTTGACCGCGATTTCCTTCGCCACGGTTTCCGCCACCCGGCTCTGCATGTCGAGGATATCCTCGATTTCTCCGTCGTAACGGTCGCCCCACAGCATCTCCTCGACTCTCGCGGAGACGAGCTGGACCGTGACGCGCACACGCTTGCCCACGAGGAGCGCCGACCCTTCGAGGATGGCATCCACGTTCAATTCGCGGGCGATCTCCGGGAGCGCCTTCTGAACGCCCTTGTACTTCATGGCCGACGTGCGCGAGATCACGCGCAGCGCCTTCACGCGCGCGAGCTCGGTGATGAGCGCCTCGGTCATGCCGTCGGCGAAGTATTCCTGTGCCGGATCGCGTGAAACGTTCTGGAGCGGAAGTACGGCCAGCGAACGGATGAGGTCCGGCGCCGGCTCCGGATCACGCCTCGCCGGCTCCCGGACGCGCCGCAGCGTCAGGCTCACCTCCCCGGCGGAAGCGGGACGCAGCATCGGGTCCTTGCTCAGGCAGGAGTCGATCAGGCGGTCGAGCTCGGGAGGGATCTCCGGGCGAAGCGCGCGCGCGGGGCGCGTCGCCTCGTGCAGGACCTCGAACATCAAGGCCTCAGGCCGGTCCTTCTGGAACGGCCGACGGCCCGTCGCCATCTCGTAAAGCATCACGCCCAACGCGTACACGTCCGTGCGGGAGTCCCCTTCTTCGCCGCGCAATTGCTCGGGCGCCATGTACGGAAGCGAGCCGAAGACCGCGCCCGCGCGCGTCAGGTCGGTCGCGGTCTTGGAGGTGTGGAGAAGGCCCGCCAGGCCGAAATCGAGGATCTTGGGCGTTCCGGTCGCTGTCAGAACGACGTTCCCGGGCTTCAGGTCTCGATGCAGGAAGCCCAGACGGTGCGCCGCCTCGAGCGCGTCACCAATCTCCGCACCGAGGCGCATCAGCTCGTCCATACCGAGCGGGCTCTCGAGGAGCCGAGCCTGGAGGGTGCCCCCCGGAACGTATTCCATGACCAGGAAATCCACTCGATCTTGTGTATCGAAGTCGAAGATGGTCGCGACGCCGGGGTGCGACAGGCGGGACAGGACGTGCGCCTCGCGCCGGAATCGCTCCCGCGCCGTCGAGTCCGCGAGGGCGCCGCGGAGGAGAACCTTGATCGCGACGTCTCGGTCGAGGTGCAGATCGTGCGCACGGTACACCTCGCCCATGCCGCCTTGGCCGAGCGGCTCGAGAATGCGGTAGTGGGAAAGGGTCGTTCCGATCATCCCGGCGAGGATACGCCGAAACCCCCGGGTGCGTCTTCAGGCTCCCGAAGCGGCAGCGCCATCGCGCCCTGAGGTGGTCGGGAACGGGAGTTGCTAACACCCGATCCGCCCGCGTTACCATGCCGGACTTCTGACGATAGCGCGCTCCATCCTTGGCTTCACGGTGCTGTTTCTCCTATAATCCTTGGCAATCGAACGATCTTCGGATGGCCATCGCAACCCGCGCATCCATCGATCCGAAGGGTCCAACCGGTGCCTAGGCACGATCGCGTCAGTTTGAGCCGTTCCCGCCCCACGGGTAGCTGGGTGCTGAGCTTCGGGCTGTCCGCACTCTCCGCCCTCTGTCTTGCCACCGCCGGGCCCGTCCTGGCCGGGAACCAGGTCTGGTCGGGTTCCGGCCCTCGGGCGAAGAGTATCCAGGCTATCGTCGCGGACCCCCTCAACCCGTCGCGCATCTGGGCCGCCACTTTGGGAGCGGGCGTCTACCGCTCCCTCGACGGTGGCGCGACCTGGGCGGCATACCGCGACAGCCTGAAGAACACGTTCGTGCGCTGCCTCGCCGTAAATCCCATTCATCCGGATTCCCTGTTCTGCGGGACCAACGACGGGATCTTCCTCAGCACCGACGGTGGGGCGACCTGGAGAGAGAATCTTGCGACCCTCTGGTCGGTCCGCTCGATCACGATGCATCCGGTCCGAAGATCGATCCTCTACGCCTCCACGTATGGTTCTGGAATTTACAAGTCGTTCAACGGCGGAGGCTCCTGGGGCACCATCAACCTGGGACTCGTCAATACCAAGGTCCGGGACGTCGCGATCAACCCCGCCCATCCCGAAACCCTGTTCGCGGCCACCGGTACGGGTGGTGGGGTGCATTTCAGCTTCAACGGCGGTGGCAGCTGGACCCAGGTTGCGGACACGACAGCGGGTGTCGGGGCCGTCGAGCAGATCCGTTTCGATCTACTCGACCCGACGCGCATCTATGCCGCGATGCTCGATCGGGGAGTCATCCGAAGCACCGACGGGGGCGTGAACTGGCTCCGGATCAATCGAGGGCTTACATCCTTTCGGTGTCGGTCGCTCGCCGTTATCGATTCGTTGCGCTACGTAGGGACCGACAATGCGGGGATCTGGTTCACCACCCTGAGCGACACTCTCTGGCACCAGGTCAACACCGGTCTCACGGATCCCGATGTAGAAGGGTTGCTTGCGGCGCCGGCAAACCCTTCGACCGCGTGGGCCGGGACCGATTGGGGAGGGATCTATCGCACCGATGATCGCGGGGGGAATTGGAGGCAGCTCGACGGAGGTCTCCTGAATACGTCCGGATTCTCACTCGCGGTGAGGCCTTCGTCCCATGAGCTTTACGCGGGAATGGGATTTGGTGATCGGTTTTGGCGGAGCGGCGACCAAGCGAACACGTGGATCCACGCCGTTGGACTTTTCAGCCACAACTCGGAGCACGGGGTCGCGGCAGATCCCGTCAACTCCCAGACTGTGTATCTTGCGGCGTACGGACAGGGGGTCTACCGTAGCGATGACAATGGCCTCTCGTGGTTCAATCCGGACAGCGTGGGGCACACACTCAGAAATCTTTTTGTCCGCCGCCTCGTGGCATGGCCAGGTCAATCCGGTCACCTGTACGTTGGCTCGGGGGGAGGCGTCTACGAGACGACGGACGGGGGGTTCACGTGGAGGCCCGACACGCTGGGCATGCCGCCGTCCTTCAGCGTGCGGGCGTTGGCACTTGTTCCCGGATCGCCTGCGACCCTCTATGCCGGAAGCGACAGCTCGGGAGTGTATCGTTCCATCGATGGAGGATTGAGCTGGGTCCCCAGGAATTCCGGCCTCGCGAGCTTGTTCCTACACGATCTCCTCGTGGACTCCGTGCGGTCCCTGATGGTGTACGCCGCGACGGATTCGGGTGTCTTCCGGAGTGGGAACAATGGAGACACCTGGACGCCTGCTCGCAACGGGCTACCCAAGGGTGAGGTGAGGGCGCTCGTGCAGGATCTCGCTCATCCCACCGCCATCTTCTGCGCGGTCTTCGGCGCCGGAGTGTTCGAGAGCCATGATGGGGCCGTGAGCTGGACCCCGGTCTTCAATCAGGTTGGCCTCTCCAACCTGAATGTTCGTTCGTTGGCCGTGGATGGAAGTCTCCTCACCCTCTACGCGGGCACGGATGCGGGAGTCTCGGCCCTGTCGAATTACCTGAACGTCACGGCCGTCCGCGAATCGGATTCGGCACCGCTCGCTGCTCTAGGCGCCCGGCCCACCCCCGCGCGGAGCGGGACCCGGGTCGTCTACTCGCTTTCGCGACCGGGTCTCGTGTCCATCGTGCTCTATAACGTGCTCGGCCAACGGGTGCGCACCCTGCTGAATCGGCGAATGGAGTCGCCCGGGCCTCACAGTCTCCCGTGGGACGGACGGGACCAGAATGGCCGCACGGCATCGAGTGGGGTATATTTCCTGCGGATGGAAAGTCCCGATGGCATTCGAGGAATCAAGGTTGTCGTAGTGCCCGAGTGACCCTTCCCCAAAGGACAGCTCCTCTCCTATCTCCGACCCCTTCCAGGGTGCCGGTTTCGAATCCATGAGCCTTGTTCCGGCCCTCTTGGTCGCAGGCATCACGGCGTACGGTATCTGGGAGACGCGACGCCACGAGCGCCATCTGTTCCAGATTCCCATCCGGATTCACGTCAACGGCACCCGGGGGAAATCGTCGGTGACCCGCCTCATCGCGGCGGGGCTTCGCGCCGGAGGAATACGAACCTTTGCGAAGACGACGGGTACTACGGCCCGGATGATCGACACCGACGGATCCGAGATCGACGTATTCAGGATCGGAAAGCCCAACATCATCGAACAGGCCCGCATCGTCCGGCGCGCGGTCGAAGATAGGGCCCAGGCAATCGTCCTCGAATGCATGGCCGTGACCCCCGAGCTTCAACCGGTCTCGGAGCTGCGCCTGGTACGGAGCACGATCGGCGTCATCACCAACGTCCGGGCCGACCATCTCGATGTGATGGGGCCCACCGTGGACGACGTGGCGCGGGCCCTGGGGCAGACCATCCCGATCCGAGGGCATCTCTTCACGGCGGAACGCGATCGGATCGACCTCCTCGCCGCCGAAGCGAGGCGGCGCGGCACCGAGGTGCACGCGCCTTCCGCTGACACCGTGAACGAATCCGATCTCCAGGGGTTCACCTACTACGAGCACGCGGAAAATGTCGCGTTGGCTCTAGGGGTTTGCGCCCACATGGGCATTTCTCGTTCCGCGGCGCTCGAGGGCATGAAACGGACGACCCCGGACCCCGGGGCGCTGCGCCGCTACTGGGTCCAGATTGGATCCAAGGAGGTGGAGTTCATCAATGCCTTTGCCGCAAACGATCCCGACTCCACGCGGCTGATCTGGACGCGGCTCGGGCTCGATCGCGCGGAAGCCGGGGTCCGGCGGATCGTGCTCGCCAATTGCCGCGCGGACCGTCTGCAGCGTTCCGGACAGATCGCCCAGATGGTCGCACGCGATCTGAAGGCCGACCATGTGATTCTCTCCGGAGAAGGGACCGCGGTGGTGGCGCTGCGGGCGGTATCCATGGGACTCGACAGAGCCTGTCTGAGCGACCTTGGCGGTTTCGACGCGGAGCAGATATTCCAGCGCGTGATCAACCTGATCCCCGAGCGTGGAGTCGTCCTCGGTATCGGGAATATCGTCGGGCTGGGGCAGGAGATCGTGCTCCACTTCAAGAACCAGGCGGTGCGGCGTGGTTGAACAGGCGATCGGCCTCGGTCTCCTCGTCAGCCTGATCTTTTCCGAGACACTGGGAATCGCGGCGGGAGGGATGGTGGTGCCGGGCTACGTCGCGCTCATGGTGCACGAGCCGCTCCGTCTCGCCGGCACGATCGCGGTGAGCCTGATCACCCTCGGAGCGATCAAGCTCATTTCGCGTTACGCACTCGTGTACGGGCGGCGCCGCATCGTGGTCGCCGTGCTCCTCGGATTCGTGTTCGGCGCGCTCTCGCGCAACTTCTTCGTGCTCCGGATCCACGGCGCTCCCATCGAATTTCAAACCATCGGCTACGTCATCCCGGGGCTCATCGCCAACTGGATGGAGCGGCAGGGCGTCCTCCAGACCATCTGCGTGATGATCACCACGGCGGTGCTGGTCCGTCTCTTCCTCATGCTCCTGAACGGGGGGGAGATCATCCGGTGAGCGCGACCCGGGCGTCGACTCCCGCGCTTGTCGGCCTGGCGTGTTTCTCGCTGATCCTGTACGGACTATCCGAGCGGAGCCTTTCGCCGGTCCACGCGGAGGCGTACGTGAAAAAGCTCCGCGCCGTGGTCCTGATGGAGCGGGCAGAGCATGTCATCGCGGCCAGGAAGCGGGAACGTGGCATTCCCATCGACGATCGGAACGACCCGGATGGCTACGGAATCATCGGGCCGCAGTTCACGCTGATCACGACCGATCGCGGCTCCCAGGCGGCGAAGGTGCTCGCGGCGCACCCCAACTTCGCCGCCGCGGTGACGCAGATGATGCTGGAGGCACACGTCCGCAAGGGGGACCTGGTGGCGGTGGGCATGACGGGCTCACTCCCGGGGCTCAACCTGGCCGTGCTCGCCTCGTGCCGCGCGATCGGCGCCGAGCCCGTGATCATTACCTCGGTGGGCTCTTCCATGTTCGGAGCCACCGACCCCGACCTTACGTGGCTCGACATGGAATCGGTCGTCGGCGCGCACGATCTTCTGCCCTACCGCTCGCTGGCGGCTTCGCTCGGTGGAGGAGGCGATGTGGGACGCGGTCTGTCTCCGGCCGGGCGGCAGCTCCTGACGGATGCCGCGGCCCGGAACGGCGTCCGGCTCCTCGACTCGCCCAATGTCCTCGAGGCCGTGAAGCAGCGCGTCGCCCTCTACGACTCCGTGGCTACGGCGCGCGGGAGCCCGATCAAGCTCTACGTGAACGTTGGAGGCGGCGTCGCGAGTCTCGGCGGTGCCCAAAACGGACGCCTCATCCCGCCGGGGCTCACCTTCCGATTGGCTGCGCGCAACTACCCGAATCGCGGGGTGATCAACGTCTTGGCCGAGCGGCGGATCCCCGTGCTTCAGCTGCTCGACGTCGAGAAGCTGGCGCGCCGTTTCGACATCAGCACTCCCGATGGCGATACGCCGAAACCCGGCAAGGGTCTCCTCTTCATCAAGTACCGGTACAATCTGTACGTAGTGGGAGGCTCCGCGCTCCTCGTGCTGCTGGCCAATTACTTCGTCTTGAGACTGGATCTGAGACAGAAGCTCCTTGGGCGGCCACACCCTGAAGCTCAAAGGATCAAGACCCCATGAATGTTGCCCAGCGAGTCGCAGCGGTAACCGCCTTCCTCCTTCTGACCGCTTCGGCCGAGGCCGCCAAGTGGCAAGCCGTAGAACGCATCGCCGGCCGTTCGCCATTGATGGTTTCGGTGAAGGAGAAACCGAGGATCTATTTCCGGGTCACACCCGATTCGTCGCTGGCCGTCACGGTCGACGGTCCCGGCCGGTTGCGACTCGTGTCGCGTGCCGAAGCTCGGCCCGGCCTGAGCCATCCCATTTCGTACAAGGTGCGCATCGAGGAGGGCGGAAAGCTCCTGAAGGAGCAGGTGACCGAAAGCTCGGCCGCCGACGGGGTCAAGCTCGGCGACGGCAAGGCGGTGATTTGCAAGAGCCGCACCGTTGCGTGGGATCTGCCCGGGGGAAAGCATGGGCTCACGATCTCGGTGACCGGCACCCCATCGGTCCTGGTCCGAATCCTCTCCTCGAGCGCGAAACGGGGCGATGTCGAGATGATCTCGATCACCCCCGTCGATGCGGCGCGGAGCGTGACTGTCTCCGAGGGGGAGAAGCTCATCCCTTACTACACGGCGTTTCCCGGGAAACCGGTGAAGTTCCGGATCGTCGGACCCACCGATCTCGAGCTCTCCGCGCGCCTCGATTTCGACGCGACCATGCGGGGAACCCAGGCGTATCGCATCGCCATCACGAAGGGGGGAGTGCGCATCCGGGAGGCTCAGTTCAAAACCACGAAGGCCACGACGGCGTCGTACACAGACCTCAAGGACAGAAGCGCATCGAAGATGGACACGATCGTGATTCCGCTGGGCGTCGGAACACACGAGCTCTCCGTGGAGCTCCTGGACCCCAGGACCGGATCGGCCGAGATCCATGCGCGGATCCCCCAACCTACGGTCGGGAGCGAGGAATGAGGCAAAGGGGCACGTCTCGAGGATCGCGAGGTGCGGTATGGGTGGCCGCCGTGACGCTCGCGCTCGCGGCAGGGACACTGGCGGTCGTCCCGCGAACGGCTCGGGCGGAGCTGGGCCAGAGCTTCAATCTGGGATTGGGCGCATCGACCCTGTACGACGACAATTTCATGCAGTACTCCTCCGACCAGCTGCGCGTGTTCGCGTCGGGACTGAATCCAGACCGGTTCTCCATCCAGAGCAGCGACGATCTCCTCATCGGACCCTATGCGTCGCTCACCTGGCGGAACGAGATGGGAAAGGGTCGCTCCCACGGCCTCCGGCTGAAATGGAGCGGCGAGTTTCACAAGGAGAACGGCACCGCCGATTTCCGGACCTACAGCGCGACCTGGCGCGAGGCGTTTCCCAAGGATCGCCGGCTCACCCTGTACGGTTTCTGGCTCCCCGGCTTCTATCTGCGTCAGCTGTTCGATGAGGACGTGGTCGTGGCGTTCCCCGGCTTATCGAAGTATCGACGTGTGACGTTCGACCTCGGGATCGGATCGCTATCCTGGCGCCAGCGGATCGCCGGCAAATCGCGAGGTGAGATCAAATATCAGTACGAGCATCGCAGTTACAGCCCGGATTTCGTAGAGCGAACCTCGCGCACCCACCAAGGTGAGCTGGGGGTCGAGTTCTACCGGCTCCCTCGCCGCGGCAGCGTCGAATTCCACGGCGGCTATCGAGTGTCCAAGGCCAGGGCTGCCGATTCCGACTCGGTGGCAGACGATCCGGACGTGAGCTACCACGGGATCATCGCCGGGGTCGGGTGGCGCTCGGATCTGGTGCGTAAGAAGGCGTGGAGGCTCGGAGCGAGCGCGGGGTACGAGTTCGGGACGCGCGCCTACGATTCGCCCCTGGCGACCGACAAGTATCACTACAAGCGCGACGACACCTTGAACACCATCGATGTCGCACTCCGGTGGGCGCTTCCTCCGCACTGGGCCGTTCGAGGCGTCTACAGCTTTGGCCACAACTCGGCACGCCTCGGCACGCAGGCGCCTCCGAGCTCGGATACGGGAAGCTATACCGAGAACACGGTCGGCCTGGCGGTGGACTGGTCCGGGGCACTCTGGCGGCAGGCGAAGGCCGCACCCGGCACCGAAGAGGAATAGAGACCGTGCGCGTCCTTCCTCGCCCATGGGTGCTCGTCTCGATTGCGGCCATTGCGGCCACGGTTCTCGGCTGCAATACGGCCGCGATCCTTGCGCCGCCGCCCCCGCTCCGCGCCGCCTCGGCATCGAATCTCGCGATCGACCTCGAGTTCGCTGAGCCGCTCGACAAGGCTTCCGCACAGGACCCATCCCACTATCTTGTGTATCCAACAGCCGCGTCCGGATCGCCGGCGAGCGTTCTTCAGGCTGCGCTGATCGATACGCTCTACGGGCGAGTCGTTCGTCTCTTCCTTCAAGATCCCGTGCAGGGGTTCCTCCCCGACAGCACGGACTATACGATCCAGACCTCTGCCGTGATCACGCTCGCTGGAACGTCCACGGGCACCCGGTCCGTGGTGGTCCGTACCGGCCTCAACTACGACACGCCGATGCAGAACCTGTTCGCCCTCCACTGCAATTCATGCCACGGTCCGGCGATCGCCGACGGGGCCTACCGGACGGACAGCTATAGCGCCCTCTTCGGCCCCGGAACGTCACCGACGCCCAACGTCATCGCCGGCGATCCCAACTGTCTCCTCGTGGTCAAGACCAAGCCTTCGAACTCCATGTACCGTCTGGGCAACCTGACCTTCCTCGACTCCGAAATCATCCGCAACTGGGTCGTCAGCTATCAGGCCAGACCCTAGCCTCGGGACCAACGAGGGCGCCCCGCTCACGCGAGGCGCCCCCGAGATGACGATCGTGTTCCTTCGCTGCGGCTACTTTCTCGTCCGGAAACTCCAGGTCGATGACCATCCGCTCGTGCCGGCGGCGTTCGTGGCATTGACACGCCAGTAGTAGGTCACGCGGCTCCCAAGCCCGCTCAGGGCCGTGGAGGTACCCGTGATTCCCGGGGTGTCGGATACGAGCGTGCCGAATGTCGAGCTGGTCGATACCTGAACCCGATAGGAATCGGCCCCTGGGGACGCGTTCCATGCCAGCGACGGTGAGCGGGACACGTTGTTCGTCCCGTTCAATGGTGAGCTCAACACCGGCGCCGCGGGCGGCGGCGCGGAAGCGGTCGTAAAGCTTCGCGTCGCGGAGAATGCGCTCGTCCCTCCGGCATTGCTCGCGTTCACGCGCCAGTAATACACCGTGTTCCCCGTCAGTCCTCCGACACTCGTCGAGGTCCCGGTCACGGACTGGTTGTAAACGAACGAGGTGAAGCCGGAGTTCGCCGACACCTGAACCGTATAGGAGGTCGCGCCCGACGAAGCGTTCCAGGAGAGCGCGGCCGGTGTGGCCACTCCCGTCGCGGCATCCGCCGGCGATAGCAAGGTCGGCGCCGCGGGTGGAGGCGGAGGAGGTGGGGGCGGACCGAAGAGCGAATAGAGAAGGCGGTTCGGAGTGCCCGATGGAATCCCGGTGATCACTCCCGCCGTGGCAGCCGAGGTGAGCGCCGATGCCACAGCCGCCGGAGTCGCCGTCGGATTGGCGGCCAGATAGAGCGCGGCCACGCCGCACACGTGGGGCGAGGCCATCGACGTTCCCGAGATCGTGTTCGTGGCGGTGTCCGACGTGAACCAGGATGAGGTGACGTTCACGCCCGGAGCGCAAATGTCCACACCCGCGCCGAAGTTGGAGAAAGAGGCAAAGCCGTCACTGATGTCCGTGGCTCCGACCGTGATCGCCTCCGGAACGCGCGCCGGCGACTGGGTCGACGCATTGGCCGAGGCGTTACCAGCCGAGACGCAGTACACGACCCCGTCGGCGATGGACCGCTGCACGGCGGCGTCCAGCGTGGCGTCGGTGGGCCCGCCCAGGGACATGTTCGCGACGGCAGGCGTGGTCGTGTGGTTGCCGGTCACCCAATCGATCCCCGCGATGACCTGGGAGTAGCTTCCCGAGCCACTGTTGTCCAGAACCCGGACCGCGATCAGGCGGACACTCTTGGCCACGCCGTACACGGCGCCTCCAATGGTTCCCGCCGTGTGGGTGCCGTGTCCGTTGCCGTCGGCGGCCGTTCCGCCACTCGTGATCGCGTCGTATCCGGTCACGGCGCGTCCACCGAATTCGGAATGGGTGAACCGAATGCCCGTGTCGATGCAATAGGCGTCGATCCCCGCGCCGGTCTGGTCGTACTGATACGTGGTGCTGAGCGGAAGAGCGTGCTGATCGATTCGATCCAGGCCCCATGTGGCGTTCGATTGAACGGTCACGGCGTGCGCGATCTGATCCTGGTCGATGTAATCGACGTTGGGGTTATTGCGCAGCGCCTGGACCGCGGCCGGGGTCAGCTTGGCCGCGAAGCCCTTGATCGTGTGCTTGTAGGTGTAGTCGGCCTTGAATCCCAGGTTCCTGCCGATCTGGTTCACCTCGCCGTCGACGTCCGCGATCGCATCCTTCAGGACCACGATATAGCCGCCCTGAACGGTGGTCGGTCCGGCGGGATGTAGGATGAGGGGCGCCGGGCCGCTCGCGCGTGCTCGGTGTAAGTCCGGAGAGGCAATCTTCGACGAATCCTTGGAGCAACCGGCGATGAGGGCTACGTGAATCACGAAAAGCGCAAGTAGCCAGGGGGAACCTCGTCTCATGAAATCCTCCAAGTTGGTCGCTGACGGATCAGCATTCCGAATTACGGTGTGTGGAGGGCGCGATGGAGGGACGAGGCGGAGGTCGGCAGCGCGACACCGGCAGAGAAACGAAGGCACGTCCGCCAGACGTCAGAGGTACAGCGCTCAAGGGGAGATACCTCGGAACTGAGATCCGGTCCGGAGCACTGAAAGCGGCCTACTGGCGCGAGAAAGGCCACGCTGTCCTTCCCCAACATAACAGGAGAGAACGGGAGCGGAGAACTCCAAAGTTCGCTGCTGTCAGAGTTTGTCTGACATGAAATTCCGAAACTGCATCTTCAGCTCGTCTCTATTGGATCCGTCTTCCCAGATACCAGGTCAGTCCAAAGGAGGCGCGCCAGGGGTTGACGTCCAACGGGAAATACCTCGTTTGGCCACCGTCCAATTCACGCTTGCCTTCGCGGAGGGGACGAACCATTTCCAGCATGGGATGGAACGCAAGCCGCCCGGACACGAGGAACTGGAGTCCAGCGCCGACTTCAGCGAAGTCGAAGGACATCTTGATGCCGCGGTCACTGAGATGCCCCATGCCCGCGTTCACGAAGGGTAGGATACGTCGCTTCCATGGTTGGCGAAGCTGTATGCCGACGCTGGTGTAGGTCCCGTTCTGTTGCCCCCAATCATGGGTAATCAGGCGCACAGCGACGTAGGGCGCCACGTTTGCGGACGTTGCATATGCGAGCCGCAACCCGAGTCCGGGTCTCCCGCCCGATACAAACCCCCCATCGGCGCTCATCGGATCGACATAGGACCATCGCTCGGAACGGAAGAGATCGATGTCTGCCGCGAAGCCGCGAAACCGTGCCGCCCCGGAGCCGGTCGCCGCGTAGCTGGAAGGTGTGGCCGCGCCCAAGATGACTGCCAGGAAGATCCAGACTGTTGCATGCGCTCTCATGTGGGTTTCTCCTCGGTCTTGGCCGGATTTACACCGCGGGCGACGCCCGGCATCCTGCTCTCATGGGTAAGAATGCGGGAGATGGGGTAAAGCGAACGGCCCTTGGGAGTGTTCGAGAGAAGCGTGTGATGGGGAGAGCCGGAAGAGTAATCCTTGCCGGACGGTCGCACCAGCGGCGATCATGGCGTAGTCTGCGGTGCTCGACGATCGGCCATGGAAAACGAGATGAACGCGCGCGAAGCGATCAGCCAAACGAACCCACTTCGACTCATGGGGATCCTTGCTCATCCGGACGACGAGTCTCTGGGTTGTGGTGGCGTATTTGCGCGGTACTCAGCCGAGAGGGTCGAGTGCTACCTCGTCACCGCGACACGCGGCGATCGCGGGCGGTTCCATGGAATGCCGCCGGGTGACGCGGGACACCCGGGTGCGGAGGCGTTGAGCCGCATTCGCGAGTCAGAGCTGCGAGCCGCGGCATCGACCCTGGGGATCCGCGAGGTCTCCTTCCTCGACTACGGCGACGGCGTTCTCGACCGCGCCGATCCGCGTCAGGCGATCGACCGGATCGCGGCACATCTCAGACGCGTCCGCCCGCAAGTGGTATTGACGTTTGCGCCCGAGGGGGGCTACGGGCACCCGGACCACATCGCGATCTCCCAGTTCACGTCTGCGGCCATCCTGGCGGCCGCCGATGCCACGCACGCCGGCGACGCGGCCAAGCACGCGCCGCACGCGGTCTCGAAGCTCTACCAGATGGCGTGGCCCGAGGCGAAGGTGACGGCCTACCAGAAGGCGTTCAAGAAGCTCACCTCCAAGGTGGATGGGGTCGAGCGAGAGACCCATCCCTGGCCCGAGTGGTCGGTGACGACCGTGATCGATACGCGAGAGGTCTGGCCGGTCGTCTGGCGTGCGGTCTCCTGCCATGAGTCCCAGGTGGGGGCATACGAGCAGCTCCGGAATCTCGACCCGGAGCATCACGAGATCATCTGGGGCTGGCAGCATTTCTACCGCGCGATGAGCACGGTGAACGGCGGGAGGGTGCGGGAGACCGACCTGTTCGAAGGGCTGCGCACGTGACCGAGGTTGACGTGAGCTCTGTTCCCCTTGCCCCTGCTTGTCCTATTGTACCCGCATGAAACCTGCCGGGGCCGTTGACCGCATCTGGAAACCCAGAGAGCTCACGGTACGCGGCCTCGTCATCGGCGCGCTCATCACCACGATCTTCACCGCGGCGAACATCTACCTCGGCCTCAAGGTCGGTCTCACCTTCGCTTCATCCATCCCCGCGGCCGTGATCTCGATGGCCATCCTGAGCGCCGTGAAGGATTCCTCGATCCTCGAGAACAACATCGTCCAGACTGTCGCCTCCGCGGCCGGCACGCTCTCGGCGATCATCTTCGTCCTGCCGGGGCTTGTGATCGTGGGCTGGTGGACGGGATTCCCCTTCTGGCAATCCTTCCTGATCTGCCTGAGCGGCGGCGTGCTCGGCGTGGTGTTCACGATCCCGCTCCGGCGCGCGCTGGTGACGCACTCCGACCTGCCCTACCCCGAGGGGGTCGCCGCGGCCGAGGTGCTGAAGGTCGGCTCCGGCACGCGCGGTGAAACGAAGGACGAGACGGGCGAGGCAAGAGAAGGGCTCGTGGCCGTGATGCTGGGCTCGGTCGCATCGGCGGGGCTGGCCATCGTGACGGCGACGCGCATCGCGGCCGCGGAAGTGACCGGCTTCTTCCGTGTCGGGGCTTCGAGCTCGAGCGGGTACAACGTCGCCTGGTCGTTGGCACTTCTCGGTGCGGGCCATCTGGTCGGACTGTCGGTCGGCATGGCGATGCTGACCGGCCTCGTGATCTCGTGGGGGATCGCGGTGCCGATCCTGACCTCCATGCAACCGGCCGCCGAAGGCGTGACGCTCGCCGCCCACACCCTCTCGATCTGGCGAACCCAGGTGCGGTTCATCGGCGCCGGCGCGATCGCCGTCGCCGCGGTCTACACGCTCGCCACCCTGGCCAAGCCGGTCATCGGCGGACTCGTCAGCACGCTCGCCGCCTCTCGTGCCGCTGCCTCCCGCGACGATCGTGACCGGGATCTCTCTCCGAGATGGATTGTCGCGCTCACGGCCGCCTGCCTCGTCATCGCCGCGTGGCTCGCCTATACCTTCGCCAAGTCGACGGCGCTCGCCCCCAGCGCGCTCACGCTCACGCTGATCGCGGTGCCGTTCGTCCTGATCGGCGGGTTTCTCATCGCGGGGATCTGCGGCTACATGGCCGGCCTCATCGGCGCCTCGAACAGTCCGATCTCGGGCGTCGGCATCCTGTCGATCGTGTTGTGCGCGTCGGCGCTCGTCCTCGCGGTGCCGCCGACTCCGGAGACGCGGCCCGCGCTTCTCGCCTTCGCGCTCTTCATCACCGCGATCGTTTTCGCGTGCGCGACGATCTCGAACGACAACCTGCAAGACTTGAAGACCGGCCAGCTCGTCGGCGCCTCGCCCAGGCGCCAGCAGATCGCGCTCATCGTGGGGGTGGCCGCCGGCGCGTCCGTGATCCCATCGGTGCTCAACCTGCTCGCCAAGGCGTATGGATTCGCCGGAGCCGCGAACGTCGGCGTCGTGGCGCCCAATCCGCTTCCCGCGCCGCAGGCGACGCTCATCTCGGCTCTCGCCCAGGGCGTGATCGGCGGCAGCCTCGATTGGAAGATGCTGGGCATCGGCGCGCTCGTCGGCGTCGGGCTCATCTTGCTGGACACAACGCTGGGCGCGATGAAGAAGCTGCGCATTCCTCCCCTGGCCGTCGGCATCGGGATCTACCTCCCGATGTCGGCAACCTTCGCGGTCGTGGTCGGAGCGGTGCTCTCTGCCTGGTACAACCGGCGCGCCCGCTCGATGCCGAATGCGGGTCGCGCCGAGCGGCTCGGCACGCTCGTGGCGTCGGGATTGATCGTGGGCGAGAGCCTGTGGGGCGTGATCAACGCCGGTCTCATTGTCGGCTTCTCGAAGGACGCGCCGATCGGGCTCGTGCCCGAGGAGTTCGCTCCAGCCCCGTGGCTGGGAGTGCTGGGCTTCGTGGGGGTGATCGTCTGGCTCTATGGGTGGATGCTCCGGCGTTCCGCGGCGGCGCGATCAAGTTAACGACTCGCGCTAATAGTCCAGATAGATCCCGATACCACCTCCCACGAGCGGCTGCGTTCCGATGAAATCGAGCGTCAGCGACTTCCGGGACTCCGATTCCCAGCTGATGACGAAGAGACTGAGGAGGAGTCCAACCCGGGTCCGGGAATCGGAGCTCAGAAACCGGTCGAAGCCCACGTCGAATTGACCACCGATCCGCCAGCGTTCCAGCCACTCCTCTCGGCGTCCCGAGGCGACGACGATGCCGCTCTGGAGTGAGTCGTAGTCCATCTTCGCGCTCTCCCGAACCCAGAAGAGCGCGGGGCCGATATCCGACCGGAAGCTCCAGTTCCTGCCCACCGGGAGATCCAGCCCCGCGTTCAACCCCAGATCCACGATTTGAAGGCGCGAGCTCCGTGGGTAATCGATCTGCGTCGGTGTCACGTAATTGAACTTGGGCCGGCCCGCCTCCTTCGAGTAACCCACGCTCAAGCCAAGTCGACCAACGCTCCCAACCCGCCTGAAACCGCGCAGGGCGGCTCGCCAGCCTCCTTCCTTGTGCTCCTCGCTGACGGCTTCTGGACCGGCATAGATCCAGGAAAAGTCTCCGGCAATCACGAACGGAGGCCGCCCCCGGCTGGCTGCCGTGCTCGAGTGCCCTCGCACGACCAGGTCCTCGACCCACACCCAGCCCGCGGGAGTCCGTCCGTCGGCCGTGCTCACCTGCACCCAGCGTACGTCGTCGAGCACACGCGAACCGTGAACCACCACGTTTGTTCCCCTCGGCAGATCGGCCAAGAGCTCGGCACCCACTTGGTCACCACCCGCGTCGTCCCACATCGGTGCATCCTGCGCCGACGAATCCGCGGGTGACACGGTGGCCAGAGTTCCTTCTACCCATCGCGCCTTGGGCCGGCGTTTCGATGGAGGTGCCTGGCTCCCGCCATCGGTCCCGGAATTCGAGAAGTCATAGGGACTGTCGTCATCGTCATCATCCTTGTCGTCTTTGTCCTTCTTCTTCTCATCCCCCGGCCTCTCTTTCTCGCTGTCCGGTGTCTTGGGAACCCGCTGCTTCTCCCCTTCTGGGTCAGGACCAGGGGAATCCGACCATCCCTCTGCTCCGACCGTGAGACTCGAGACAGTCGAAGGTGCCTGGGGTACAGCGGAAGCGGAGGGGACAAGAAGGAGAGAAAGCAGCGTCAGGGTCCCCAAGGCTGCGACGAGGGAAGCGAGCGCTGTCGGGACCCGGGGCATGAATACCTCCGGAAGTACGGGCCCTGCCACACCGGCGAGTCGGGGCAGGCTCACTTGAGGATCACGACTCGGCGCATTTCGGTGGAGCGCTCGGCATCCAAACGCAGAAAATAGACCCCGGATGCGACTTTGCGATCTGCAGCATCCACCCCCGACCAGGAGGCACGGTGCCACCCGCCGGGGATCGAGCCGTCGACCAGGGTGCGCACCCGTCGCCCGCTCGCATCGTAAACACTCAGGCGGACCCGGCTCGTCTGCGGCACGCTGAAGTCGAACGTCGCGCCCGACCGGGACGGATTCGGACGTGCTGGGGACAGGGAGAGCACCGCCGGGACGGCGCCGGACAAGGTCAGGGTATCCCGTGCGAGAGCGGTCTCGATCCCAGCCGAGGTGCGGGCGCGGGCTTCCACTACGTGGAAGCCGTCATTTTGCGGGCGGGGGGTCCACAAGTACTCCTCCGAATAGGAGGAGAACGCTCCATCCGCCGGTGTCGCGAGTTCCCATGAGCCGCCGTCGATGCGACACTCCACGCGGTCGATGGTCGCGATCGTCATATCGTGCGGGGGTGAATACGCTGAATTCGGATTCAGGTTCTTGAAGGGCACGACGGTGACGGTGCCTGTCCAGTGGGGTGTCGGGTTGGAGCTCGGGCTGGATTCCGTATGAGCCAGGGTGATCAGCGGATTGCGGTCCACAACGTCGATGACGCCATTCCCGTCCGCATCCCTCCATCCGATCTGGTCTCGAGTCTTCTGGCAGACGCGGGACGAGTCGTTCTGGTTCATGATGCACAGGGCCAGCCCGGACGGATCGTCGCTCGCGTTCCAGTAACCCGAGCGCTCTTCGACGGTGTCGTACTCATCGGTGGCCATGAAAATGTGGCCGGTCTCGTGCATCGGCACTTCCACGGCGTACTCCAGCGCGCCGATGGGATAAGCGTAGGTAGCATAGCGCGACATGTAGAACCAAGGACCGCCAAGGTACGCGAACGCACTCCCCCCTCCCGCGAAGAGCCCTTGGTTCACGCTCGGATCACTATCGACGATGAAGATGGAGTAGCACCAGTTGGTCCTGAAACGATCACGGATCGAATTGTCGTAGGCATAGCACTTGTAGTAGGCGTTGTCTCCGGTCCAGCCTTGGGAGGCGAGGGCCTCGTCCACCCAGCGGGCGTCATCGTGGATCCTCCACTCGATCGGAACGCCGCTGACCGGCACGTCGGCGTGAATATCAACGATGAACGTGAGGAATGCCGCGGGGCCTCCGCGGCGGACCCAGGCATCGAGCGCCAGCTGCACGCCCGCGAGCGATAGGGTCTTCTCCTCCTCCGTCCATTCATACGTCCCTCCGGCTGATTCCAGGAGCCACACTCCGACGGCTACGGATCCGGCCATGTACTCGCTCGTGTCGTACACATCCCCCCCAAGGGGGCGGGCGCCAAGAGCGGCATGTCTCGAAAGTGGCTGGCCGTTGTGGATGAGCGTGGGCCGCGGCCCCGCATCGCGGGGGCTGAGAAGACCGGCGGCAAAGGGCGGTCCTTCGCCCCGGTCGCTCGAGATCCTCTTCATTTCCAGCGACCGGTTCCACACCCGGGCAGCCAAGGCGGCCGAAGCATGCCGCGGTGCGATCCGCGTGACGTCCACGGAATCTCCCGTAGCATCGTCAATCCAAGCTGACGACACGAGTCTCGAGAGAGCCGCGTTGTCTGCGTAGAGTACCGCCGCGCCCTCCGGGTAGAGGACCGACACATGTCCGCCCGCGGCTTCCGCCGCGTCCACGAACTCACGCGCGTCGCCGGGCGAGCCCTTTCTCAAGACGACGAAGGACCTTGGTGCGAGGGCCCAGGACTTTCGGGGGCTCTGGGCGAAGGCTGCCCGGGTGGTGGCTGGATGTAGAGTTACCGCGGCAAGGAGCGCAAGACCCATGAGCCGCGCCTCAGCGGTAGCCTGGGACCAGAGTTGCCAGCGCGCCATGATGTCCCCTGACGGGGAGCGCTTCCGGCGGCAGCCGCCCCATCAAGACCAGCTTAGCAGAATCATACTTGTTGCGCCGCCCTCTGGACCGGCGCACGCTCAATGGCATGAGCCATGATGGAAAACCTGCCACTCTCGCGGACGGCCTCCGCATTTCGCTGGAATCGGTCATCACCACCGCCGAGCTCCGCCGGCGTCCTCACCGGGCCCCGGATTACGAAGGGGAGAATCGAGCCTTGGTGTCTCTCGCTGGAGAGATGGCCAGCACACCCCGCAATGTGCTTCAGAAACTCGCCGAAAACGCTCTCGGTCTCTGCCGAGCGCAGTCGGCGGGCATCAGCATTCTCGAGGAACATGACGGTCAACGGATGTTCCGCTGGCACGCCGTGGCGGGGCGATGGGCAGGCTATCTCGGGTGTGTGATGCCGCGCGAGATCAGCCCGTGCGGAACGGTGCTCGACCGAAACGCGTCGCTCCTGATGTCACGCCCGGAGCGGCACTTCCCGTTCCCGCCCGAGGTCACACCCGGGATCGAGGAAGTGCTCCTGGTCCCGTTCCATGTCTCGGGAAAACCGATCGGAACCATCTGGGTGATCGCGCACGACGCTACTCGCCAGTTCGATGCTGAGGACGATCGCCTCCTGCGCAGCTTGGGGCAATTCGCGTCCTCGGCATATCAGGTCCTCGGATCTCTGGATGCGCTTCGCGAAAGTGAGCAGCGCTTCCGCCAACCCGGAGCCAGGAGCGAGCCGAGGCGCATTCTCGTTGTCGACGACAACCAGGATGCCGCCGAGAGCCTCTCCCTTCTTCTCACCTCGGCGGGACATTCCGTGCAGGTTGCCTTCGACGGCGATGCCGCGCTCCGGGTCGGGGCGGAGTTCGAGCCCGAGCTGGTGTTTCTCGACATTGGGATGCCGAAGACGAATGGCTATGACGCCGCGCGCAATATGCGCGCCGAGAGCTGGGGCAAGTCGGTTCATCTCGTCGCCCTGACGGGATGGGGTCAGGAAGAAGACAAGCGGCGCGCCGAGGCGGCGGGATTCAACGCTCATCTCGTGAAGCCCGTCTCTCCCGAGGCGCTTCGGGAGCAGATCGCCGCGCTACGCTCGTAATCCAGATCGCTCCCAATACCCGCGTGTTGACGAAGCAGAAGACGGCAGTCGCGCTGGACCGCGATCTGCCGTCTGAGGTTCCTGGGTTCGGCGATTAGCCGTTGGTCAGCGTCAGCGTCAGAAGCGCCGTCTTGCCAAAACCCTTGATCGTATAGCCGGTCGTCGCACAGGGATTCGCTCCGAAGACTCCGGACGCGGCCGGATCCGCAGCCCACGTCGCGGCGTCATTCGCTCCCGTGAACGGGTTCTTGGGCCAAGTGCCGCTCGGCAAGTTCGCCAGCACGGCGGCGTTGTCCGCGGCCACCGGATACGTACCGGTATTCTTCACCGCGAAGTCCTCGATCGCCAGCTGGAAGCTGTGCATGTTCGCCTTCACGCTCGCCTCGCGAGCACGGTCCTGCATCGCGATGAAGTTCGGAATCGCGATCGCCGCCAGAATCCCGATGATCACAACCACGATCATCAGCTCGATGAGTGTGAAACCCTTCGAGTTCCTCATGTGTCGCTGACCTCCTCGCCGTACGACTCCTTGGATGTGCTGAAACGATATGCTCAAATTGAGCCTACCGTTAAGCTAGAAGCAACGCACATGCCATGCTGTCATACCAGGGGATGTCCGTTCTCCCGTGTACTTACTCGCGGGGAACGGCATGAATCAGGGACGCTCGCAGATCCATGCGTAAATATTCCCTGAACGCGAGCGCCGCAGCGGTTATGGCCGAAGGGAGCCACGGGGGAGCCCTCCCCGTCCGTTCTATGCGATACGCACGCGGCTTTTCCCGGGAATAGTGCAGGATGTGGGGGTCGAGCGAGCACAGGGACCCTCGTCGTCAGCCGAACCCCATGGGGAGCTATCCAAGTTGGTAAAGAATGACGTCGGGCCGTCCACCGGACTCCGTGAGGTGTTGTTTCCCAAGCAGGGCTTCTCTGCGACCGAGCTGCTCCTCGCCATCAATCTGGTCGTCGCCGCCGGCCTCCTCCTCGCCTGGGGTAGAGACTACGGGGTGAACCTCCACCATTGGGCCGAGGTGCGGTGGGGCGCCGTGCGTGCGGACCAAGCCTACGGCTGGTGGCTACCCACGATCTTCATGCACGTGGGTCCCGGCCACCTCACCCGCAACATGGTTGCGCTCCTCGTTGCCTCGGGCGCGCTGGAGTTTCTGGTGGGAGGCGGCTGGACGCTCGCGGCCTATCTGATCACGGGGCTGGGCGCGGCGTGGGTGTCATACGCAGGCCACGGAGCGCCGCCGCTGAGCATCGGGGCGTCCGGCGCGATCTTCGGCCTGCTCGGGTGCACCGTCTCCTTCATCATCCGCCGACATCGCATGTTCAACTACGCCCAGCGGTGGAAGGTATGGCGCGTCTACGTTCCCCTGTCCATCTTGCTCATCCTACCCGCCCTCGTGAACGCCGATGTCCACGCCCATGTCGGAGGCTTCGCGTGGGGGCTGATCCTCGGAGTGTGGCTGCCTCCGCACGAGCGCGTCCGCAAGCTCGCCGCGGTGGACTCGCTGGGAGACGAACCGGTGGTGTGAGGGAAACGCGATCCGCCGGCCGAAAATGCTCTATGCTCGAGGGGCCATCCACCGTGTCACGGGATTCACCCGCCGAGCGCCGTGAGAGGGAAACGCCATGTCACCAAAACAGTCGCCCGAAGTCAAAGCAGCCCGCCAGCAGCTCATCGAGGGCCTGAACGAGGACCTGAGCCGCGAGTATCAGGCCATCATCTCCTACGTCGTCTATTCGCAGGTGATGAAGGGGGCGCAGTACATGAGCATCGCCGCGGAGCTGGAGAAGCACGCGGGCGAGGAGCTCCAGCACGCGCTGCTCGTTTCCAAACAGATCGACTATCTCGGCGGAGACCCCGTGGTCACGCCGAAGCCCGTCCGGACGTCGACGGACCCCAAGGCCATGCTCCGGTTCGATCTCGAGAACGAGACCGAGACGGTGCGGAACTATCGGGAGCGCGTTCGCCAATGCGAGGCGCTCGAGGAATACGCCATGGCGGAAGTGATCCGGGACATCCTGGTCCAGGAGCAGGAGCACCAGATCGATCTCGCCACCGCACTCGGGATCGAGGTCCCGGACAGCTCGCGCCTGGCCGCGTCCGAACGGCGTCCCGCCACGCAGGCCGACCGCGCGCCGGTCGCCAAGGCGGCCCGCCGCTAGGAAACACCGGATCAGGGTTCGTTAAGGTCCCATCCGCAGACTCCCTGGATGGAGTTCTGCGACATTCGCCCCACGGACCGGGTCATGGTTCTGGCGCCTCACCCGGACGACGAATCGCTTGCGACCGCCGGCGTTCTCCAGCGCGCCCGCGCCATCGGGGCACGCACCCGGGTGCTCTTCCTCACCGACGGCGAGAACAATCCCTGGGCACAGCGCGCCGTGGAACGGCGTTGGCGAATCTCGCCGGCGGACCGCTTGCGCTGGGGAAGCAGGCGCCGCGCGGAGGCGGTGAGCGCGCTCTCCTGTCTCGGCCTCGAGCCGGAATGCGCGCGTTTTCTCGGGTACCCGGACCAGGGCCTGTTCGATCTCCTGATGACGGAGCCGGAGCCACTGATCAAGGATCTCGTCCAGGAGCTGACCGGATTCGAGCCCTCCATTCTGATCGAGCCCGATCCGGCCGATCGGCACCCGGACCACGCGGCGCTGGGCGTCCTGGCAACCTTTGCCCTGGCGAGAGCATCGCTGGACGGGCTCGAACCGACTCGCCTCCGCTACTTGGTCCACGACGCCCGACGATTCCCGAGTCACCCGGCGCAGATCGCGCTTCGCCTGAGCGAATCCGAGCGCGAGGGAAAGCGGCGGGCGATCCTGACCCACCGGACGCAGCTCCTTCTGCGCCGCCGGGCGCTCGTTCGCTTCGCCGCCACTCGAGAGGCCTTCTTCCCGGTCGACGCATCCAGGATCCGGGAAACGGGACACTCGATCCGGACCTGCCGGATTCGGCGAGGCAGACTGCTTCTGACGCTGGAGAAGGCCCGGTGGCCCATCCTCGGGCCGAGGAACATCGCGATCGCGATCCAAACCGACCGCGGTGCCATGGAGCGGTGGCGGGTGGACGTGCCGGCCGACGCGGGGCCGGTGTCGATATGGAGAGCGTCCACGCAGGACCGGGTGGCCCAGGGTTTCTGTCACGTGCTCCGGACCGGGATCCAGTTCGTTCTCCCCCTGACGCCCTCTCTTCGGCCGGAGGCGATCTACGTCAAAGTCGATTGTCCTTCGCTGCGACGGCTTGGCGTTTTCGACCCGGTTGGATGGAGGGCGGTACCGGTCTCGACACGATCGAGCACGACCTCGGGGAGTCCGCTCGCGCGCCGACTCCATGCTGTCTCGACGAGCGACGGAGAATAGACAAGGCGCGCTGATCGCCGTCTTCTTGATCGCGGCGGCGGCGCTCCACGCCGTCTACGTGGTCCACCACCGCGTGAACTCGGACGAGCCCCAGCATCTCCACGTCGCCTGGGCGTGGGTTCAGGGACTCCTTCCCTATCGGGACGTCTTCGACAACCATTCCCCCCTCTTCAGCCTCGTCATGGCTCCCGTCGTCCGAGCCATCGGTGAGCGCCCCGACATCGTCTTCCTGGCGCGCCTCGCGATGCTGCCGTTCGCGGCGCTCGCGCTCGCTCTTGCCTGGATCATTGGCCGGAACCTGTTCTCCATCCGGGCGGCGTTCCTGGCGGTGGCCCTCTGCGCGCTCGTTCCGGATTTCATGCTCGGCTCGGTGGAATACCGGACCGACGTGCTCTGGACGGTGCTCTGGATGGCCGCCATGGCCATCCTCCTCACGGGACCTCCGACGCGGTCACGGTTCTTCCTCTTCGGCGTCGCGGTCGGCGCCGCGCTGGGTACGTCGATGAAGACCTCGTTGCTGGTCCTTTCCCTCATGGCCGCGGGAGCCGCCACCCTGTACATGCTTCGGGCGCGCGGCTCCAAGCTGCCTCTTTCGTCGCTCGCGATGTGCGGCGCTTCTGCACTCGCGGGCGTTCTCCTCGTCCCGGCGCTCCTCGCGGCGTTCTTCGCCACCCAGGGGGCCTGGAAGCCCATGCTCTATGGCACCCTCTCGCACAATCTCGTTCCGAATCTGGGGCTCTGGCGCGAAGGAGCGTACCGGGCGCTCATCCTGCCCGCGGCCCTTCCCCTTCTCTGGATCGTGGGGCGGCGAATCATCGAGCGCGCCAAAGATCCCTTCCTGGGCGCCAAGCGAGCGCTTCTCTTCCTCACCGCGGGCATCTATTACACCGCGCTCTATGGGATCTGGCCGCTGATCACGCGTCAGGATCTCCTTCCGTTTCTGCCCATGGCGGCAGTTGTGGCCGCTCCCTGTTTCCTCGCCCTTCCGAGCCTGGCGAGACGCTGGCGTCCCGGTCTTCAGGGACTCGCACGAGCGGCGGCCTTTGCGCCCGCCGCGGTGCTCGCTTTGGAGATTGCCTGGACGCAGCGGGTCGAGCCGGTCTGGCAGAGGAACGACACACAGCGTGAGGCTTCCCTGTTGGACGAGGTTCTTCGTCTGACACGCCGGGGCGACACCGTGATGGATCTGAAGGGAGAGACGATCTTTCGCGAGCGTCCCTTCTATTTCGCCCTGGAGGCGATCACCGAGGCCCGCATCGCGGACGGGTCGATTCGCGACGATATTCCCGAGAGGCTGATTGCCAGGCGAACGCCGGTGGCTATTGCGGACACGCCGGAGCTTCCCGAACGCGGCCGGGAATTTCTGAATGCGAACTACATCCCCCTCGGAGAGCTGCGGGTTCTCGGGCAGCGCCTCGGGCCACAGGACGGCTCGGCCACGGCATCATTCGAGATCGGTGTCCCGCAACGTTACGTGATTCTCTGCGAGCGCGGAGACGCCACGGGACTCCTCGACGGAATCCCGTACGACGGGCCGCGCGAGCTTGCTCGAGGCCGCCACACCTACGTGGGATCCCGGTCGGAGGGTGGGGCGACACTTCTCTGGGCGGAGGCGGTCCGGAGGGAGAACCCAAAGAATAGGTAGTTTCAGGTAGGCAACAGTCCTGCGTCAGGGAACGCGGTGTGGCGTGCGGACGCGACATCGCCGATAAAGAGGTCCGGAGATTTCAGAAAGGAACATGCGTTTCGGAGAGTATGATTTTGCGATCCCTCAGGCGCGAACGCAATCCACCGTAGGCAAGGAGCACCGCGCCGTGTACCGAAAGTCGATTTCCTCGCTCCACGGCGCCATCCGCGCGCTGCGAATCTCCATTCGCACAGCAGGGGTTTGAATCAGGCTCGGTGGGCTCAGCCCTCCGAGCCTTGCCGCTCCGACTCTCCCCACGCCAAAAGTCCAGTACGCCTCGAGAGTGCGCAGGAGGAGAAGCCATGAGATGGATGCGAGGGATACACGGCTGCCTTGTCGTTCTCGGCTTGATGGTAGTGCTTGCGGCAGCTTCCCCGGCTGCGGCCCAGTACATCTACATGGACACGAACGGAGACGGCCTCAACACGTGGGCAGATTCCTTGAATGCCACGGGGACGACGGCCCTGGACATCTGGATCGATTCCGGGTTCAACCGGAATGGGTCCCCGGGCGGCTGCGGGGAGCGTGGTCTCACCTCGTTCTCGCTGAACATCCATGCCGACGGCGGAACCATCAACTGGGGAGCGTTCACGAGCGCCATCAGTCCCTCCACCGGTCCGCCCGCGGTCTCCAATCCTCACGAATACCACATCGAGGTGGCCCTGACTTCGCCCGGCTCGACTTCGACGCCGGCCGGCCTGTACCAGCTCGGAACCCTCATCGTGGACATCGCCTCCGGAGATCCGTGCCTTCGGTTCGCAGCGAACACCACGATGTCCTCCCGTCATTCGACGTCCTTCGGTGCGGGTTGCCCTGGGAAAAAGAAGGATCACACGAGCCGGCTCGATTCGGAATGGTTCGACGAGGACGGATCTGTCGGCCACCCCAGCGCAGCCCCGCGCGTCTTCGCGCCGGGCTTGGTCCTGCCTCAATATCTCGATCCGGTTGTCGTGGACGTTCAGACCGCGTCGACGAACTGCGGCACCGTATCCTCCCTGGTCGCGAACCTCTCCGCGCTCCCCGCGGGGAGCAACGCGGTCTTCACCGCGGCGCCCGACAATTCGTCGGGAACGCTTACGTGGCAGCCGACCGTGAATGATCATGGGGATTTTTTCGTGACCTTCACCGCGGCGGGCAAGAACCCGAACGCGACCGACTCGAGGACGACGATCATCCGCCTCGTGACCAATCCGGTCACCGTCGACGAAACCGAAGGGGCGAAACCGGTTCTCGCCCTCTGGCAGAACCGGCCCAACCCGTTCAACCCCGCCACGACCCTTGTCTATTCGGTCCCGGCCCAGACGCGCGCGCGCCTCATCGTGTACGACATTTCTGGACGTGCTGCTGCGCGCTTGGTGGATCGCGTGGAATCGGTCGGCCGGCATGAGGTGCACTGGTTGGGACAGGATGATCGCGGGCGACCGCTCGCGTCGGGTGTCTACATCTGCCGACTGACCACCGCCTTCGGCGGCGTGACGCGCCGCCTCGTGCTCGCGAGGTAGCCGGCGCCCGATGAGCCATGAAACGGAAACGTTCGCAAGAGAGGAGGGTTCACCTATGACCCGCTCCGTGTTGTTTGGGATGGTAGGGGTGCTCGTGGCTCTTGTCTGCTGGGCAGCTCCGACAGCAGCGCAGACGCCTGATCCAAACAATTCTTTCTATGTCCCCCAAGCCGGGGAGGACTACGCCAATCCGCTCGAGGGGGACGAAGCGATCCCCTATTTCCGCGCGTGCCCCAATAACGACGGGGGAGCGAGTCTGCCGCTGGCCGCGCGCATCAAGATCGTGCTCAAGGATTCGAATGGCGCTCCGATTGCGGGAATTCCCGGCGCAAGTCTCTGCATTCTCTTCAACGGGGGCACGCTCCTCCAGGGCTTCACCGGCCTGGGAGCCGATTCGGTGATCGCGAACCTCTTGTTCAACCCGCTCGCGAACTGCCCGGATGTGCGGTGCGTTCCGGCGGACGCCCCGACCGACGCGAACGGTGTCGCCTACATCACGTTCACGGGCCCTGGAGGAGTCCGAGATCCGAATCGGAAGTGGGGTCACTATGACTCCGAGCTGCCGGTGTATGCATCGGGAGTCAGGCTTTCAGGACGGCTCACCTCGAGCTCGACCAATGGGTCCTATGCCCTTCGCATCAAGAACTTTGATCACGTGGGCGGGTTGCTGAGCATCTTGAACCAGGGTGAGGCCGTGACTGCAACGGATCTCAATGCCGTCGTGAACGGCCTGGGTGTCGATAATGCGACCAGCTACTGGCTCGACTTCGACAGCGACGGGGCGGTCGACATCTCCGATTACAACATGGCGGCGTACCACTTCTCGCACGATTGCGACACCCCGAACAATCCGTGAGTAGAAGGGACCCTCGGCCGCGCTCCTAGCCGCCCCGGCTACGCCGCTTCACTTCAAGATCGATATCCGCCCGGTGGCGGCGCCGTCCGCGGTCTCGATGCGGTAGAAATAGATTCCAGACGGCAGTGGCATGCTCCCCATCGCGCCTTCCCCGATGGGTGCCTCGTGCAAGCCCGGAGCGGTCATGGGCTCATCGAGGAGCACGCGAACGAGTCGCCCCTGTGCGTCGAACAGGCGAAGCAAGATTCGCCCTGGCCGTGACGTGAGCACGGAGATCGTCGATGCTCGATTCAACGGATTGGGCGCAAACGCGACCGCAGGGTGCCCACCCACCCCCTGGATCTGGAGCGAAAGGTCGGCGGCGAACCGCGCTCCGGACCGGAGCGCGCCATCGAGGATGACCTCGACCTGGACCCGCCCCGTGACGGACTGAAAGAGCGCTCGTACGTCCTCTGACGCGAAGCAGACGCTCAGGTCCTGGACGCCGTTACGATCCCGGTCCCTCGAGACTTCGTGCTTCCCGGACAGCGCGGCGATCTCGCCGACCGCTCCGGTGCCGGTGGAGCGCAGCCGAACCGTCGCGAGGTTCACATCGGCGAGAGCGAAGTCTCCGCCCACAGGCTCGAGCTGAATGCACGTGGCGGGCCGGCTCGCGAAAAGGCGTATGGTGCGGTTCTCGGCCGTCGCAAACGCCCGGGCGTCGAGCACCGCGCCGATACGCGCCACCGTGGAGTCGACGCCCGCGAGCGTACCGTCGCTCACGGTGAGGGTCACGGGGTAGCTCCCCGACGCGTCGTAGACGTGCACGGGCTTGGCACCCAATCCGGTCCTGCCGTCCCCGAAGTCCCACGCATACCGGAGCGAATCTCCGTCGGGATCGGAGGAGTGGGAGCCGTCGAGTTCAAGCGGGATTCGGGCCGTCCCAGCGTACGGCCCGCCCGCGTGGGCTACGGGAGCCCGATTGCGCCCTATCGCCCCCTCGTTGAGAAGAAGGCTCGCCGTATTGTCCAAGAGATCGCTCGTGATCAGGTCCGGTAGTCCGTCCCCGTTCAGGTCCCCGATCTCCGGGCGACCCGGCCCGAAACCTGTTCCGAATGCGATGTACGGGTCGAGAGTTCCGTCGCCCGCCCCAGGCAGCACCGACACAGAGTTGCTGCCTGCGGTGGCGACGTCGGGGATGGAATCGCCGTTCAAGTCCCCGATCGCAATCCCGCGTCCCCGCCCAAGGGTCGGCGCAACCCTCGCCGTCTCGAACGTCCCATCTCCCCGGCCGCGAAGAGTGAGGAGCGCATCTTCGCCGGAAACGACAAGGTCGAGGCGCCCGTCGAGATCGAGATCCGCAATGGCCACGTCGTTTGCAGCCCCGCTGGTGGGAAGAACGGCGACCAACTGGAGTGACCCTCCCGTACCGCGGAGGATCGAAACGCTGCCATCAATGCCATTTCCGGTCACCGCGTCGAGCAAGCCATCGCGGTCGAGATCGCCCAGGGCGACGCTCGTAGGGTGTGCCCCGGCGCCCACCAGGGCCGGCATGGCGAACGAGCCGTCTCCGCGGCCCGCAAGGATCGCGAGCGCTCCTCCCGTGCGATCCGGGACGATCAGATCGAGGACGCCGTCCCCCGTCACGTCACCGACGTTGAGGGCGAAGGGTTGACCTTCGACCGGTACGATCGCCGCAGGGCCGAAGGAGCCATCCCCGTTACCCCGTAGCGTCACGATTCCGTTCCCATTCAGGAGAAGCGCCGCGAGATCCGGAATGCCGTCCCCGTTGAGGTCGGCGGTGCGGACGATTGTGGTCTCTCCGCCGACTTCGACACTCACCGCGGGGTCTAGTCCGCCGTCTGCGCGCCCCATCAGAACGGCGAGATAAGGCGTGTCGGTGCTGGTTGTGACCAAGTCGACCCGCCCGTCGCGGTTCCAGTCCCCGAGGGCGACGTCCCCCGGAAGCGATCCTACGGCTGCGGCGCGATGGTTCCCGAACGTCCCGTCGCCGTTTCCGGGATGCACGGTGAGCGTATTCCCTCCCTCGCTCACGAGGAGAACATCCAGCCTCCCGTCCCCATTCACGTCCGCGAGCTCCGCGTAGCGGGCCAGGTATCCTCCCGGAAACTGGCCGTGGAACGTGAACGTTCCGTCGCCGCGGCCGAGGAGCACGGTGCAATTCGAAGCCCCCACGTTCGCCGTGACGCAGTCGAGGATGCCGTCGGAATTGACGTCGCCGAGGGACACGGACCATGGAGAGCTCCCCGCTTGCGTGTCGTGCCGGGGAGCGAAAGTCCCGTCACCGTTGCCTAGAAGCGTACTGACCGTCCCGGCGAAGTTGGCAACGGCGAGATCCAGCACCCCGTCGTTGTTGAGGTCGCCGGCCTCGACGGATCGAGGATCTCCGCCCGTCGAATACTGGAACTGTGTAGGGAACGTTCCGTCTCCATTTCCCAGGAGCACGGAGACCGAGCTCGAGGTCTCGTTGACGGTTACGAGATCGAGTGCTCCGTCCCGGTTCAGGTCCACAACCGTCGTGTAGCAGGGTCTGACCCCGACGTGCTCGAGTCGCCTGGGAGCGAATACCCCGCTTCCGTCGTTCAGGAATATGCTCACACTGCTGCCCGCCTCGTCCGTGGTGACGAGGTCCGGCCTTCCGTCCCGGTTCAGATCGCCGGCCGCGATGTGGACGGGTGTC
>DASQAV010000098.1:0-16401 GCA_035635575.1 Candidatus Dormiibacterota bacterium
AATCGACAGCGGCCCCCCGCGTCTGGTATAAACCTTTGCTCTTGCGTGACCTTCCCTTGTTCGGGCGATGAAGCGCCTGCCTCGTCGGGCGGCCAACCCCCTCCAGAAAACCGAAACTCGAATCGAGGAGAGACGATGTTGGAAATGAGAAGCAAAGGACGGACGGTGCTGGCGGTACTCCTGCTCGTGGTACTCCCGGCGTTCGCGGTGGTTGCTCCCGCGACCGCATTCGCCAAGGGCGAAAGCGCCCATCATGGAGGCGGCGAAGCCTCCCTGGCCCTGCCCGATCTTGGGTCGGTGACCTTCGTGGGCGGAATCAACGGCCACACGCTTCTCCTCTTCGGGCTCATCGTCTGCGCCTTGGGCATGGTGTTCGGGATCGCGGCCTACTCGAGAATTCGCGGGCTCCCGGTGCATCAGTCGATGGCGGAGATCTCGGACCTGATCTACGAGACCTGCAAGACCTACCTGATCCAGCAGGGGAAATTCCTGCTCCTCCTCTGGGTCTTCATCAGCTTGACCGTGATGATCTACTTCGGATGGCTGGCGGTGACCGGCGTCGACGCGGCCGGGCACATCACGCGCGGATTCCCGCCCTTCAAGGTGGCGGTGATCCTCTTCTTCAGTCTGGTCGGTATGGCCGGCAGCTACAGCGTCGCCTGGTTCGGGATCCGCATCAACACGCTCGCCAACTCGCGCACAGCATTCGCGGCGCTCACCGGAAAGCCCTACGGCTGCTATGCCATTCCGCTGCGCGCGGGCATGAGCATCGGCATGGCGCTCATCTCGGTCGAGCTTCTGATCATGCTGATCATCCTCCTCTTCGTGCCGGGGGACATGGCGGGGCCCTGCTTCATCGGCTTCGCGATCGGCGAATCCCTGGGAGCGGCCGCGCTCCGAATCGCCGGCGGCATCTTCACGAAGATCGCCGACATCGGCTCCGACCTCATGAAGATCGTGTTCAAGATCAAGGAAGACGACGCCAGGAACCCGGGCGTGATCGCGGACTGCACCGGCGACAACGCGGGGGACTCGGTGGGCCCCTCGGCGGATGGATTCGAGACCTACGGCGTGACGGGCGTGGCGCTCATCTCCTTCATCCTGCTTGCCGTGCACAGCCCCGTGGTCCAGGTCCAGCTCCTGGTCTGGATCTTCGTGATGCGCGTTCTCATGATCGTGGCCAGCGGGCTCTCCTATCAGGTGAACGAGACCATCAGCAAGCGCCAGTACGAAAACGCGGCCACGATGGATTTCGAGCATCCGCTCACGCGCCTCGTGTGGCTGACCTCCTTCGTCTCGATCGCCCTCACCTACGCCGCTTCCTACGTTCTGATCCGCGGTCTGGGTGACGGGTCGCTCTGGTGGAAGCTCTCGACGGTGATCACGTGCGGCACGCTCGCGGGCGCCATCATCCCCGAGCTGGTGAAGATCTTCACGTCCATGCACTCGAAGCACGTCGCGGAAGTGGTGACCTCGTCGCGGGAAGGCGGAGCGTCGCTCAACATCCTCTCGGGACTCGTCGCGGGGAATTTCAGCGCCTACTGGCTGGGTCTCACGATCATGGTTCTCATGGGAATCGCTTATGGCGTGAGCACGCTGGGGGTCGGCGCTCTGATGATCGCACCGGCGGTGTTCGCGTTCGGACTCGTGGCGTTCGGATTCCTCGGCATGGGTCCGGTGACGATCGCCGTGGACTCCTACGGCCCCGTGACCGACAACGCGCAATCCATCTACGAGCTCTCGCTGGTCGAATCGACCCCGGGTGTCAAGGAGCAGATCAAGTCGCAGTTCGGCTTCACGCCTGACTTCGAGCGCGCGAAGCACAACCTCGAGGAGAACGACGGGGCGGGGAACACGTTCAAGGCGACCGCCAAGCCGGTGCTCATCGGTACCGCGGTCGTGGGCGCCACCACGATGATCTTCTCGATCATCGTAGCGCTGACGGAAGGGCTGAAGCCCGAGTACGTGACCAAGCTCTCGCTCCTCCACGCGCCCTTCCTGCTCGGCCTGATCGCCGGGGGCTCCATGATCTACTGGTTCACCGGCGCCTCCACGCAGGCCGTCACGGCGGGCGCCTACCGCGCCGTTGAGTTCATCAAGCGGAACATCCGGCTCGAGGGAACGACGAGGGCGTCGGTCTCCGATTCCAAGAAGGTCGTCGCGATCTGCACGCAGTACGCGCAGAAGGGAATGTTCAACATCTTCCTCGCGGTTTTCTTTGGAACGCTCGCGTTCGCGTTCGTGGAGCCCTTCTTCTTCATCGGCTACCTGGTCTCGATCGCGCTCTTCGGTCTCTTCCAGGCCATCTTCATGGCGAACGCGGGCGGGGCCTGGGACAACGCCAAGAAGGTCGTCGAGGTGACGTTGAAGGAAAAGGGGACTCCGCTCCATGACGCGACGGTCGTGGGGGACACGGTGGGCGATCCCTTCAAGGACACGTCCTCGGTGGCCATGAACCCCGTCATCAAGTTCACGACGCTCTTCGGGCTGCTGGCCGTGGAGCTGGCGGTCTCGCTAGCGCGCCAGCAGGGCCCCGTGCTGACGAGCATCCTGGCCGCGCTGTTCTTCTTCGTCTCGATGGGATTCGTGTGGCGCTCGTTCTATGGCATGCGGATCACCGGGACGGCGTCGAAGGAGCGGGAAGCGACGAGCGAAGCCGCGCCGCAGCGGATGCGGGCTACGGGGACCGGGACGTCGAAGTAGTCAAAACAGCCTTATAGATTCGCAGATTTCGCAACGTGCGGGGTAGTGCCGCGAGGCGCTACCCCGCGTTGCTTTCCCTTGATCACCGCATGGCGGAAGCGTAGCGTCCCTGACGGCGGCCCACTGAGTACCCGCGCCAACCTGCCGGATGGAGGGCTCCGTATCGACTGATTTCTACTCCGCTGCACGCTTTCAACCCTTCGATCGCAAAACGCTTCTTCGACCAACCTCTCTTTGCGCGCGGGCCCATCCGCATGCCGGGACGAAGTCTGCCCGCATTCGCGGCCGGGTTCCCGGCGCTGGAGGTCCGACATGAACGTCACGGCGGAGCCTTGCCTTTATCGGAAAGCTTCAAGAGCTCGAATTTTTCAAGCGCTTGCCGTCCTGCTTTTCCTTGTCTTGTCGGTCGACCATCGACCCGCACACGCTCAATACATGTTCATGGACGTGAACGGCGACAGCCTTCCCGGCGACTTTTGGCAGTTCATCCAAAGCGACACCAGTGTCGTAGACGTTTACCTCGTGACCAATCAGGACCCATACGGTGGACCGCCTGCGTGTTCACCTGAGTCCCCCGGGCTCAATGCCTACACGGTGAACCTGTACTGCCCCCAGTCAGCAGCAACGTTCAGCGAGGTCGAGAACAAAGTCCCCGGAATGGTGGAGGCGTACCCAGCCGTCGCGACCTCGTACGGGCTTTCGGTCAGCTATTTCGGAACCGAGACGCTTCCTCCGGGCAAATACCATCTCTTCAGAGTGAAGGTCGTATCGGACGGAATCCAAGGTTGCCCGAACCTCGTGTTCCGGCCCTATTCATGCTTTTCGCCCCCCGGAACGATCACTTCGTTCGGGTCCGGGTGCTTGAGCTATCGGGGGGATGACGTGCTCCGTCTTTACGAGGATTGGTTCGCGACAGAGGAACTCGGAGGCTGCACCGATTTCCCCGGGCGAGCGCCAACGGTCACCTGTCCAGCGGAAGTCACGGTGCGTGAGATGGAGCCATTGACGTTTCCGGTCTCCGTATTCGACCCGGACTGCGAGATCTTCTCGTTCTACTGGAGAGGAGTGCCCGAAGGGGCCGTGTTCCCAGGTGTTGGTCCGATCGATGCGGGAGAGGCGAGAGGGACCTTCACGTGGACGCCGGCCCGGGGTCAGGCCAGAGCGTACACCGTCATCTTTACCGCGAGCGATTACCCAACTTGTTTCAACCTTGGATGCAAGTACTCGGACACTGATACAACCCTGGTTCACGTCCTGCCCGTGAACCGGCAGCCGGTCGCCGAGGCGGGCGGGCCGTACACCGGCATCCAGGATGTTCCCGTCGCCTTCGACGGCAGCCAGTCCAGCGATCCCGACGGTGACGCGCTCCGGTATCTCTGGGATCTTGGCGACGCGACGACAGCCACCGGTCCCTCGCCTTTTCATACCTACCGGCAAGGCGGGACCTTTGCGGTGACCCTGACCGTGACGGACATCGCGGATCTGTCCGCTCAGGACACGACCGCCGCCTCCATTGCGGGTGTCCTTCCGGCTCGGGTGTTCACGAAGGAAGCCCAGCCCACGAAGGTGACGAGCGGGAAGCGGTTCACGTGCTTCCGAATCGAGCCCATGACCCCGCCAGCGTTCCACCTGGAGGAGATCGTGCTCTCCTCGATCCGGCTGCATTACGAGAATCCAAACTGCGCGGGGATCGATGCTCCGGTGGATTCCAGGAAGTCCTTCCACGTCGCCGATACCGACGGGAACGGGCTGGCGGAGCTGGAGGCATGCTTCGGTCAGGAAAGCCTTGCCGCGCTTCTCCCGTGCCTCCCACCCGGAACGAGCACGATCCCGCTCGAGCTCCGGGCTTCGCTCTCTTCCGGTGGGTTGATTCGCGGGCAATTCACCCACACGTTCCGCGTCAAGACTGGATCACTCGACGCCAGCATCTCTCCGAATCCCCTGAGGCCGGCTTCGGCCCTGGAATTCACGACATCGACGCCGGGCTTCGTGAGGGCGTGGCTCTTCGACGTGCACGGACGAAGGGTGGCGACGCTGCTGGACCAGTCTTCATTCGAAGCGGGAGATCACCGCATCCAGCTAGCGGGTCTCGATCTGCTCGGAAAGTCTCTTCCGTCCGGTATCTACTTCGTGCGTCTGGTCACCGAGCACGACGGAGCCGAGGCTCGGACCGTCACGATCTTGAAGTAGGGTCCCGGCGCGCCGGACAGGCGGCATTGGTGAGACAAGAAACAAAAACCGGCCGGGGATTGCTCCCCGGCCGGGACACTTGCGCTCGGCCCGTGGCCTTAGGCCGTTTTTCTTGCTCTAGCTTACTTCGACGAAGACGGCGTGAGGTTGAAGTGGACGCCTCCAGCGACCCCGAGATACTGGGTCGAGCTGCCGCTCGTCAGGACGTCGTTGTAGTCCGCCTGAACGCCGAGGCCCCAGTTCGGACCCACCATGAAGTTGGACCCGATGCCGCCACGAAAACCGAACTTGTTCTCCGATGCGTCGAAGGAGGTGCCGGAATTCGTGATCGATGCCTTGATGTGGTACAGGCCTACCCCACCAACGAGATACGGCATCACCTTGCTGGCTTCCTTGTTCGACATCATGTACTTGCCATGCACGCCGTAGTGCGTGAACTTCGTGTTCGCGTCCGTTCCCGCACCAAACTGGGTTTCGAGTGCTAATTTGTTCGCGTCAGTGACGCCGTTCTTGATGTAGTTGCCGTCCACTCCGATGGCGAACTGCGGGCTCATCATGCGGGAAGCATCGACACCGATGAGAAGACCCGACTTGAAGTCGTCCTTGTAGTTCCCCATGGGGATTCCCACACCGCCACGCACATCCACCATCCAGCCGCCACTGGCGAACGCTGCCGCCGGGACGAGGAGTAGCATTACGGTAACGAGGAACAGGCTTTTCCAGGACCTCATGTCACCTCCACGTTTCGGGGTAGTACTTTTTACACCGTGGACATCATTGAGCTTCGCGCGGGCCATGGCCATTTGGCCCTGTGCAAAGGCGGCCGCAGTGTACTTACCCAGGCCGGGGAGTTAAAGGGATATCTGGGCGGGCCGATAATGGTAGGATAGTGGAATCGTCTCAAGGCGTTACGGCATCACAACCTATTGGGGGCGAACGGATTCGACGGAGTGGTGAATTTAGGGACGCGCGCCGAGGTGCCCGTAGGCCTCGTAAAACCACGGGCAAAGATCAAAAGCCAATTCTGAATTGGCTCTGGCGGCTTAGCTGCCACGTCCAACCTGTTTGAGCCTGCCGAGGCGGGATTGGGCGTCATTTAGGTAGGCTGGTTCTCACGATCCACTCGAGTCGGGAGGACGAGATCACATCGAGCTAGCGGTACCGTGACCTAGTCCGTTGGCGTCCGGCACCGCGAAGTCTGGATAACGGACTACGCGCGTAGTGCTCCTTCTGGATCTACTTTCGGACGAGGGTTCAATTCCCTCCGCCTCCACCATTTTCCCCCCGGCCCCGCCGTGGGCCGGGATCCCCGGGGCCGATCAGGCCACCTCCCAGCGCCTGGCCAGCCTCCTCGCAATCGCGAAAAAGAGTGCCGCCGCCCCGACCAGGACCAGCACTTGGGGCCAGAGGTGGCTCACCGGCTCCTCCCGCCAGAAGACCTTCGTGAAGCCGTCGATCGCCCAGGCGTTGAAGGTCACCAGGCCGACCTTCTGGAGCGACTCCGGCATGATGAACCGGGGCACCATGCTCCCGCCCAGCGCCGACATGACCAGCACTACGAGCGTGGTGAGGGCGCCCAGCTGCGCCCGTGTCTTGCACGAGGTCGCGAGCAGGAGGCCCAGGCCCGAGGACGCGAGCACCGTGGCCGTGGCCATGATCAGGAACCCATCCAGGTGCTTGAAGAGCTCCACCTGGAAGGCGAAGGCTCCCCAGAGGAACATCACCGTGAGCTGGGTGAAGCCGAGCAGGGCGGCGTAGACCCACTTGCCTAGGAGCAGGTTGGTCATGGTGACCCGCGAGGAGAGGATGCGGTCCAGGGTGCCGCTCTCGGATTCGTCCAGGATCGCTCCGCCCGCCGCCGAGGCGCTGAAGAGAAGGAACATCACCCCGATTCCCGCGGCGTAGAAGGCGACCAGCGGATTCTTCTTGTTCTCTCCCACGACGTCGCGAATCTCCGCGGAGATGAGGCCGCCCGACAAGGGCTCGATCTCGCTCTTCGTCCCGGCGATGGGCCGTGTACCCCGCCGTGCCACGTATTCGCGGAGGCGCACCACCGTGCTGTCGATACGAGCGCGCTGGCCGGGGGTCAGCCCGCCGCTCAACCGGTCCAGCATCCTCATCTCCTCGGAGGTGAGCAGGTCCGGCATCGACTGGATGGCGGCTTTCTGGATCAGCCCAAAGACGACCTGCGCCGCGACGGGATCGGAGCTGTCGGTCAGAAGACGAAGCCTCGCGCCGCCGGGCCCGCTGAACCCGGTCGGCGAGTTGCCGAATCCCTTCGGGATCACGACCGCCACCGACACGTCCCCGGCGTGCACGGCCGCTTCCGCCGAGCGCGAATCGTAGGGGACCGGTGCCGCGCCCTTCGCCGCCTCTGGGGCCGCCGCCGCCCTCAATCCGCTTTCGTCCTCGAGCGCCTTGACGAGCCGCTGGGAGACCTCGCTTCTGTCCTCGTCTACGACCGCGACGCTGACTGGGTTCAAACCGCCGCCCCGGCTCCCGAAGATCCCGGCAAAGATGGAGAAGAACGCGATCGGCACCACGAAGCTCAACATGAGAGCGCCGCGGTCCCGGCGCAGGTTCAGGAACCCGGTGCGCACGATCGAGAGGATCATTCGCGGAGCGCCCTTCCCGTCAGGTGGAGGAAGACCGATTCCAGATTCGGAGCTCGGAAGGAAAGATCGCGGATGAGAACCGATTCGGCGCGCGCCGACTCGAGGATCTCGGCGATCTCCGCCGCGGGATCGGTGACCGTGAACCGGAACGAGGAGCCGTTCCTGGTACCGCCCCGCGCGGAAGCCCAGGCCGCGTGGGTGGGTGCGGCCTCACCGTCGAAGTGCAGCCAGAGCTCGCATTGCGTGCCGAAGCTCTGGCGCACCAGCTCGGCCTGCGTGCCCAGGGCGATGATCTTGCCGTGGTCGATGATGGCGACCCGGTCGCAGAGCCGCTCGGCCTCTTCCATGTAGTGGGTGGTGTAGATCACCGAGACCCCGTCCTGGCGAAGCTGCTCGACCATCGCGTAGATCCGCTGCCGGGACTGGGGATCCACGCCGGTCGTTGGCTCGTCGAGAAGGATCAGCCTCGGCTTGTGGAGGAGTCCCGCCGCCATGTTGAGTCTCCGCTTCATGCCGCCGGAGAGCTTCATGACCGGCTCCTTCGCGCGCTCGGCAAGCCCCGCCCATGTGAGGCAGCTTTGCGCCGAGGCCGCGAGCGCCTCGCCACCCAGACCGGCGTAGCGTCCAAACACGTCCAGGTTCTCCCCGGCCGTGAGACGCGGATAGAGCGCGATCTCCTGGGGGATGTATCCGGTTCGCGCCCGCGTGCTTGGGCTACCGACCCCCTCGCCGAAGATCGAGATCGATCCGGAGTTCGGAACCACGCGGCCCACGACGCATCGGATCAGGGTCGTCTTGCCCGCGCCGTTCGGGCCCAGGAGCCCCAGGATCTCTCCCTCCTTCACTTCCAGCGAGACGCCGGACAGCGCGGAGCGCGATCCATACGACTTCACGAGCGATTCGATCCGGAGCGGGGGATTCATCGGTCGGAGCATAGCGGGCCCGCGCGAAAGGACAAGCCTTCTCGGGATTGACTCGCGCAAAGTGCTGCTCCATTCTCTGCCCGTCGGACGTCCACCACACCCCGAGGGCTCCCCATGAAGAGACCGGCCCTACTCTCGCTCGCGCTCTCGCTGTTCCTCGCGGGCGGGGCATCCGGAACCACGCTCACGCGGCATCCTTCCCTCTGGCGGGTGACCACGAATTCCATCCTGATCGCCTGGGAGACCGACGTCCCCTCGCCGGGGAAGGTGCTCTACGGCACCACGCCGGCGCTGGGGAGCGAGGCCCCCGACGCGGCGACCGGGACGGTCCATTCGGTGACGCTCACCGGACTCGATCCCGCGACGCGGTATTTCTACAAGGTCGTCGCGGCCGCGGAGTCGCTCACCGCGGGGGACGACACGCTCCACACCGCCCCTCCAGGCGCGGCGCCATTCCGCTTCGTCGCGTTCGGCGACTGCGGCGTGGCCGACGCGAACCAGTACGCGGTCGCCGCGCGGGTCGACTCCCTCAATCCCGACCTGGGGCTCATCCTGGGGGACGTGATCTACGAGGGAGGGGAAGCGGCCAACTTCACGCCAAGGTACTTCACGCCCTACGCCTCGATCATCAGCCGCGCTGTGTTCTACCCGGTCGTAGGAAATCACGACATCGTCACCGCGAACGGGCAGCCCTTCCTCGACGCCTTCTACCTTCCCACGAACAGCAAGAATGGATCGGAGAAGTTCTACTCGTTCGATTACGGAAACGCGCATTTCGTGGCGATCGACGGGAACGACAAGTACAACGCCGACATGTACGACTGGGTCGAGGAGGACCTGGCCGCGACGACGAAGCGATGGAAGATCGTCTACTTCCATCAGCCCATGTACACTGAGCCCAGCTCGCACCTGAGCGACCTGGATCTCCAGTTCTACCTCGAGCCCATCTTCATGGGACACGGGGTCGATCTGGTGCTGCAGGGGCACAACCACAACTACTGCCGCACCTACCCGATCGCGAACGGAGCCGCCGTGGACACCGCGCAGGGATCGAGCTATCGCAATCCCGGCGGCATCATCTACGTCGTGGCGGGCGGCGGTGGACGCGGCCTCTACCCCTTCATCGGCCACGATCCGGTCATCCGTTCGGCGTTCAGCGTCTTTCACACATTGGCGGTGGACGTGGTCGGGGATTCGTTGTACGTGCAGGCGGTTCTTCCGAACGGAACCGTGTTCGATTCCTTCTCCATCGTGAAGGACATCCCCACGGCCGTGGAGGTCGCGAGCTTCGCCGCCTCCAGCGAGACGCAAGGGATCCGCATCCATTGGCAGGCTTCGGGCTCATCGGCGATCCAGGGCTTCAATCTCTACCGGGCGCTCTCCGACACCGGAGCGACGGAGCGTCTGAACCAGGCAGGGCCGATCGTGGGAGGGCCCGATTACTCCTTCCTGGATCGGGCGGTCGAGCCGGGCCGGACGTACTACTACAAGCTGGCCGCGCTCGAGACCACGGGGCACGAGACGTTCGTCGGATCCGTCCAGGCCACCGCGGGCGGACCGGTGCTCCTCCGTGTGCGCAAGCCGAAGCCCAATCCGTTCGATCGGAACGCGGAGCTTTCCTTCTCGCTCCCCCGCGCCTCTTCTGTCCGCCTCACGATCAGCGACGTGCACGGCAGGAAGGTGCGGGAGCTGGTCTCGATGGCGCTTGGCGCCGGAGAGCACTCCGCGCGCTGGGACGGCAAGGACGATCGGGGGCGAAGGGCGGCGACGGGGATCTACTTCGCGACGCTCGACGCCGGCGGGACCATCGTCAGGACGAGGCTGGCGCTCCTACGCTGAGGGGGGAGGCTCCCCCGGGGCAGCGTCCAGCGGTGCGACGTCCACCGCCGCCGCGGAATCCGCCGGGGCGAAGTCCCTCTGATAGATCCGCAGCACCGCGAGCAGGAGACTCACGCTGAGCGGCCCCAGCACCAGCCCCACCGGCCCGAACGCGGCCAGACCCCCGAGCAGCGCGAAGAAGACGATCGCCCCATGGAGCTGCATCCCGCCCTTCATGACGATCGGCTTGATGACGTTGTCCACGGTCCCCACGACGAGCGCGCTCCAAGCCGCGAGGAAGATGGCCGATCCCAGGTGTCCGGTGAGATACATGTAGATCGCAATCAGGAACGAGAATCCTCCCGCGCCCAGGATGGGAATCAATCCCAGGAAGAAGGTCACCAGCGCGAGGAAGGAAGCGTTTGGAACGCGGGCGATGAGATAGCCCGCGAAGGCGAATGCCGCCTGCACGCCGGCCGTCACGATGGACCCGAGCAACACCGTGGCGGAGACCGTGCGGAATTCCGTGAAGAGCTCGCGCAGGTGTCTTCGCGGCAACGGCATGGTCTCCGCCACCCACCCCGCCAGCCTTCCGCCGTCAAGCAGCATGAAGAAGAGCCCGACCATCATGAGCGCGGTCTGGCCCACGATCTGTCCGGCCCAGTTGAGGGCGCGCGGGATCATACCGGCGCCGCGCCGCTCCAGCCCGAAGATGAACTCCGCGTTCTGCTCCTGCCGGGGCAACTGCTGCCACGCCCGGGCCACCCAGCCCTGGAGCGGCTCGGGGATCAACTTGATCACACCGTCGACCCCTTCCTCCGCGAGCACCTGATGCATGTAATCGAGCGTGTCCGCCGCCTCGCGCACGGCCACGACGCCCAGCGTCACGACCGGCAGCACGAGGGCGATGAGAAGCCCCAGCGTGATCAGGAAGGAGGCGAGGGTGCGGTGGCCGCCGAGGCGCGCGGTGAGGCGTCTCCGCCAGGGGTAGAAGGTCACCGCCATCACGAGGGCCATGAAGAGCGCCGCCGCGAACGGGCGGATGATGAGCCACACGAGGATGAGCGCCACGATCAGAAGCGTGAGCAGCATGATTCGGGCGGATCCGTTCGCTGCGTTCGCCATCTCGCCCCCCCATCGCGTGCGACCCGACGCTCCATCCACAGTATAGCGGTCCCTGGCCACGTGGCGGAATTCGTGCGGTTGCCGTGGACACCTCCCGGCGGACCGGGTAGGGTCTCGCCCCATGGCGAGCCCGACGGTCCCTCCGGGTAGCGAGCCCCCGCTCAAGCGTCAGATCGGTCTCTACGCCGCCACCGCGATCACGGTGGGGAGCATCATCGGATCCGGCATCTTCCGATCGCCGCATTCGGTCGCGCAGGAGCTGACCCGCCCGGGGTGGGCGCTCCTTGCCTGGGTCCTGGGCGGCGTGCTCTCCCTCTGCGGCTCCCTGGCGCTCGCGGAGATGGCCGTGACGCACCCGCGCACGGGCGGCCTCTACGTCTTCATCCGCGAGAGCTTCGGGAACCGGCTCGCCTTCATCTTCGGCTGGGCCAGCCTCTGGGTCATCAAGCCGACGGTGATCGCCTCCATCGCGAGCGTCTTCGCGACCTACTTCTGCCAGGCGGTCGGCCTTCCCAGGAGCTGCGAGTTCCTCGCGGGCTTCGGAGCGATCGCGCTCCTCACCTTCGTGAACCTGCTCGGCGTGAAGCAGGGGACCGGGACCCAGACCGTGCTCACGACGACGAAGGTGGTGGGCATCCTGGCGCTCTGCGCGGCGGCGTTCCTCCTGCCGCACGCGGGCGCCCCCGCCGGGCAGTCGGTGGCGGAGCCGAGCAAGGGACACCCCTTCCTCCTCGCCTTCGCGTTCGCGATGATCCCCATCTTCTTCGCGTACGACGGCTGGACCGACTCCACCTACGTGGGCGGCGAGATCGTGAACCCGGCGCGCAATTTCCCGATCGCGATCCTGGGAGGCACGCTCCTGGTCGTGGCGATCTACGTGATCACGAACGTCGCGTACTACTCCGTGCTGAGCCCGGGGGAGATCGCGACCTACGAGGCGGTGGGAGCGGAAGCGATGCGGCGCATCCTGGGGGATTGGGGAGGGCGCGCGCTCGCGGTGCTCGTGGCCGTCTCCACGTTCGGGACCGTGAACGCCTCGGTCCTCACGGGGCCGCGGGTCACCCTGGCCATGGCGGCCGACGGGCTCTTCTGGAAACGCGCGGCCCACGTGAACGTGGAGCGCGGGACTCCGGACGTGGCGCTCTGGATCCAGGGAGCCCTGGCGACCATCTGGCTCTGGTTCGCGGGAGGCTTCGAGGACGTCTCCGGCTGGTTCGTCACCACCTCGTGGCTCTTCTACGGGGTCACCGTGGCGGCGCTCTTCGTCTACCGGCGCAAGGAGCGTGAAGGGCTCATCGCGCGTCCGGACTACCGCACCCCGCTCTTCCCGCTCACGCCGCTCGTATTCATCCTGGTCACGGTGGCCATCGTGGCGAGCGATCTCAGCTCGAGCGGGTGGCGCGCCGCGGCGGGGGTTCTGGTCGCGGCGCTGGGGCTTCCGTTCTCCTACCTCTGGACCCGGAAGCGCCGCACGCAGCCGTGAGACGCGGGCGCACGGGCCCTTCGCCGGGACCCTCCGCCCGCTCGATGTGGGTGCTCTTCGCGGTCGCGTTTCTGCTCCGGCTGATCCACGTGCTCGCGATGCGCGCCAGCCCCTACTTCCTGAACCCGGTCATCGACGCCGCGGCCTACGACGCCGCCGCGTGCGCGATCGCGCAGGGCCACGGCCATCCCGACGCGATCTTCTGGCAGCCTCCGGGGTATTCCTACTTTCTCGCGCTGATCTACTCGACGGCGGGGCCGGGCTACCTTGCGCCGCGGGTCGGGCAAGCGGTGCTCGGAGCCCTGAGCGCGGTCCTGACGGCGTGGATCGGGGCGAGGATGTTCGGACGGCGCGTGGGCCTGGGCGCGGGCTATGTCGTCGCGCTCTATGGAATGCTGATCTACTACGACGGCGAGCTCCTCACCCCCACCCTCACGATCGCGCTTCAGCTCGCCGCGGTTGCGCTTGCCCTGAAGGCCCTGGAGCACACGCGCCGCGAGACCTGGCTCTGGGGCGGCTCGGGGCTCCTCATCGGCCTCGCGTCCGTCGTGACCGCGCCCTCGCTCGTCATCGCGGGCGTCCTCGCATGGTTTGCGAGGCGGCGGGCCTGGGTGCTCCTGTTGGGGACGGCACTCGCGATCGCTCCGGTGACGCTGCGCAACCTGAGCCGGGGTGGGGAATTCATTCCCATCTCCTGGAACGCCGGGATCAACCTCTACATCGGAAACAATCCACGCTACGACGAGACGGTCGCGATCCGCCCGGACCTCCAGTGGAAGCGCTTCGTCCAGGAGCCAAGGCGTGCGGGCATTCAGGGGGCGGGGCCGGCCTCGGGCTACTTCGCAAAGAAAGCGCTGGCCTACGCCGCGTCCGACCCGCTCGGGTTTGCGCGCCTTCAGCTGAAGAAGCTCTCCCTCCTGCTCGAGGGAAACGAGATCCCGCGCAACCAGGAGATCTACCCGGCGCGGAGCTACTCCCCGGTGCTCCGGCTGCTTCTCTGGAAGCTCCCCGGTCTCGCGTTCCCCTTCGGGCTCCTCATGCCTCTCGGGATCGTGGGGCTCTGCGTTCAGGGCGGGCGCGCGCCTCTCCTCGCGTGGATCCTCCCGGCCTACGCCGCGGCGATCCTCGCCTTCTTCATCACGGCGCGCTACCGCGTGCCGCTCGTTCCGTATCTGGCGATCTTCGGCGCGGCGGGCGTCCGGTGGTGGTTCGAGGACGCGAAGGGGACCGCCCGTCTGGCGTCTCTGGCCGGAGGGATCGCGCTCTTTCTCTTTGGGAATCTGGGCCAGGGACCGATGCCCCGGGAGATGAACGCCGATGCCGAGTACAGCCTGGGGGCGCGGCTCCAGAGAGAGGGCCGCGAGGAGGAAGCCATCGATCGATTCCGCTCGGCGCTCCGGAAGAATCCGCGCTACACGGAGGCCTGGGTGAATCTCGGGGTGATCGAGGCGACACACGGGCGGATGAGCGAAGCGGAGCGTTCCTTCCAGACCGCCCTGGAGGCCGACCCCGAGAACACGCTCGCCCTGACCAATCTCGCCGTGGTCCATGAGAAGGCGGGGGACCAGGCCGGGGCGCTCTCCCTCTACCAGCGCGCGCTCGCGATCGATCCCACGGACGAAGTGTCGCGCCGGAAAGTCGCGGAGCTACAAGCTCCGGAGCCGTCCCGAAGCAAACCCTAGGATTCCGGTCAGCGCCGCGAGAAGCCCGATCCATCCGAAGAGGACCGGTGCGCTCAGGCGATCCAGGCAGAGCCCCGCCAGCCCCGAGGACACCGCCGTGGTTCCCAGCACCACGACGTTCACCAGGGCGAACACTCTCCCCTGCATCCTCGGCGTGACCATCTGCTGCACGAGCGTCGTGCGCGGAATGGTGATCGTGGGGATGAACAGGGCGTGGAGAAACGAGAAGCCCACCAAGAAGGGGAGGGTCCGGCACCAGAGCAGGGGAATGTACGTCAGGCCGTCGGCCGTGATTCCGATCAGGAGCAGCCGGCCGTATCCGATCCGCGCGCCGAGGCGGCCGATGGTCAGGCTTCCCAGGATCATCGCCACGCCGTAGGTCGCCTCGACCAGCGCGTACGCCGACGCGTCCGCGTGCAAGGTGTCCCGCACCATGACCGCCGTTCCCAGGATCGCGGGCCCCATGATGAACAGATTGTCGAGGGCGGTGAGCGCGAGGAGGAGCATCAGGGAGCGGTCCGAGGCGATCGCCTCGAGCCCGGTCCGGAAATCCTGGGCCAGGCCGATCGCCTCGCGGCCCGCCCGGTGTCCCGCGCCCGCTCCGCGGAGCAGGAGCAGCGCGGCCAGCGAGGCGAGGAAGAAGAGGACGCCGGCCGGAAACGCGGAGCCCACCCCGAAACGCTTGATCAGATATCCCGCCACCATCGGCCCCGCGAAGAAGGCGCCCTGCTGCGAGAGCTGCACCAGGGAGTTCGCCTTGTTCAATCCTTCCTTCGAGACCAGCTCGGGGAGCAGGGCGTCGCGCGCGGGATAGAAGAGGACCGACGCCGTGGCGACTCCGAACGCGATCGCGGTGAGGAGCGGCGCGCTCAGGGAGTGCTCGAGGTAGAGGAACGCACAGAGGCCGAGCAGGGCGGCTCGCGCGGCGTCCGCGCCCACCATCACCAGGCGCCGGTTCCAGCGGTCCACGAGGAGCCCCGCGGCCACGCCGAAGACCAGCGAGGGAAGGTAGGAGATCGTGGCCGCCAGCCCCGTCGCGGCCTTGGATCCCGTGAGGTCGAGGATCAGCCAGATGAACGCCAGCTGGAAGATCGAATCGCCGAACTGGGAGAAGAACTGCGCGGTCCACAGAAACGCGAGAGGGCCGGCGCTCCGTGCGCTCGGCCCCCTCGGTTGAGACGGGACGGATGTCAGCGGGCTAGACCTGCTGCGCGGCTGCTTTGGGCTGGAACTCGGGAGCGTTGTGCTCGAAGTCCCACAGGAACGGCGGCTCGAGCCCCAGCTGGCGGAGGAAGGCGTAGAGCTGACCCCGATGATGGAGATGCTCGTCGTAGATGATCTGGACGCACACGGCACCGGGGAAGCTCTCCCCCCAGGGCGTCTTCACCAGCCCCGCCAGCTTCTCGTCGCCGAGGGAGCGGATCGAAGCGTCAGTCGCCTTCCAGGAATCCTGGGCGAAGCGCAAGAGCTCCGCGTGGGAGCGGATGCCCTGGCCGGCGCTCTTGTCTTCCTCGTCCGACCACTTGATCTCACCCCGCGCCGTTCCGTCCGCGACCGAGCGCATCGCGTTGTACATGTGAACGATCAGCTCCTTGGGCGTGCGCATGTCCTTGCAGGGCCGGGTGTCGATCTTGTCCGTCGGGATCTCCTCGATCGCGCGCAGGGTGATCCCGTTCACCGTACGAAAGTGCTCCCAGAGCTTGCCCAGCTGAGCTTTGTTCATGAATCCTCCTCGAGTCGGTTCCGGGCCGGCGCGAAATCGCGCGGCCGGGGACGCAAAGGCACCTCCGGCGTTCGCCGAAGGTGCCTCGCGTTGTCCGAAAACGGAGCGTCTAGTTGGTGGCGACGTCCTTCGACGTGAT
>DASQAV010000099.1:0-3021 GCA_035635575.1 Candidatus Dormiibacterota bacterium
GCGTGTCCACGATGGCGTGGATCCGCTCGGCGGGGATCGGGCGCTTCTCCGTGGCGCGGAGGATACCGTTCAGAACCTTCTCGCGGCTGAAGGGCTCGCGCCGTCCGTCCTTCTTGATCACGAGGAGCGGCGTCGTCTCCACCGTCTCGTAGGTGGTGAAACGCCGCTGGCAGGCAAGACACTCCCGGCGGCGGCGGATCGCCTGGCCCTCCTTCGCGGAGCGCGAGTCGATCACCTTGTCCTCGAGGTGCCCGCAGGCGGGACACTTCATTGCATCACACCCGCCGTCAGCGTCTCCACAGCGCCCGTGCTCGCATTTCGCACCTGGAGGGCTCCCGTCACGGTGAGCGACACGTACTCCCCTTCCACCACCCGATCGGGCAATACGACCTTCACCGGGGAGCCCGGCTTCGGCATGCGGGATTCCAGATACCTCAAGAGGTCGATCATCCCCCGTTCCTCGAGCATCGCGAGCTCATGGCCGAAGTGCCCGAGGATCTTGGAAAGGAGCCCCCCCATGTCCGGATGCGCTCGGTCGTGGGTCGTCAGAGAGGTGGCGGTCGCTCGGAACTCCGGCGGAAAGTCCTCCTCGCTGTAGCCCACGTTGATCCCCGCGCCCAGAACGAGCACGGGCGGATCGCCGGGGCGGAGCGCGCGGGACTCCGCCAGGACACCGCAGAACTTCTTCCCGCCCTGGAGGACGTCGTTCGGCCATTTGATCGTAATGGCCGGGGCCATGATCGATGCGGTAGCGGCGATGCTACTGGCCAGCGTGAGCGAAAGGAGGGAATACGACGGCAGGGGAATCGTGGGCTTGAGGAGGATGGAGAACATCAGGGACCGGCCGGGGTGATCGAACCAGGTCCTCCCAAGCCGGCCCTTGCCCGCGGTTTGGTGGCGGGCCAGCACGACCAATCCTTGTGGAGCGCCTTCCTCGGCGCGGCGGAAGGCTTCGTCGTTCGTCGACCCGAGGCTCTCGTGGATCTCGACGGGGACGCCGAGAAAGAGCGTCCCGCGCGCCGTGCTAGATGACATCGACCACCAGGAGCGAGAGGTCGAGCGCGGGGGCGGAGTGCGTGATCGCCCCTACCGAGATGTACTTCACGCCGGGAATCGCGAACTCGCGGATGTTCTCGAGACGGATTCCACCCGACACCTCGATCTCCGGCATCGCCTCCGGCGAGGCCACGGCGGTTCCTCCGCCTGCCTTCGCGGCGCCTCCCTTGCGCGCGCCCGCGGCGCTGGGCCCGGGCTCCAGCTTCCCCGCCTTCGCCAGGGCGCGAATCCGCCGCACGGCCATCGCCACCTGCGCGGGGGTGAAATTGTCGAGGAGGATGCGGTCGACCCCAAGGGTCGCGAGCAGCTCCGCGTCCTCGACGGTGCGCGCCTCGGCCATGACCGGGAGTCCCAGCGAGCGGGCCCGGGCCTTCTCCACCGCTCGCGTCAGCCCGCCCGCGACCTTGGCGTGATTCTCCTTGATGAGCATCGCATCGAAGAGCCCGAAGCGGTGATTCTGCGCCCCGCCCACCGCGGCCGCGTGCTTCTCGAGCATGCGGAGGCTGGGCGTGGTCTTGCGCGTGTCGAGCACCTGGACGTCCGTTCCCTCCAGGGCCCGCACGTAGGCGCGGGTCAGCGTGGCGACCCCCGAGAGTTGACACAGGAAGTTGAGGGCGACCCGCTCCGCGCTCAGAATCGCGCGCGCGCGGCCGCGGATCTCGGCGATCCGGACGCCCGACTTGACCTCGGCGCCCTCGGGGACGATCCAGTCGATCTCGACCTCGGGATCCAGCTCCGCGAAGGCCAGCTGCGCGACGGCGTTCCCCGCCAGGATCCCCTTGCCTCGCGCCTCGATGTGCGCGCGAACGCGGGCCTTCGGGTCAACGACGACTTCTGTGGTGGCGTCCCCCCCGCCGATGTCCTCGGTCAACGCGATCCGGACCAGAGGCGCGGCGATCGATTCGAGGCGCATCCGAACGCTCCTTTCCGGCTTCCAGCCGGAGTTCGTCGAGGCGATCCCGCAGGGAAGCGGCCACCTCGAATTCCTCGCGAGCCGCCGCGGCGAGCATCTCCCGCTCGAGCAACTCGATCAGGGATTCACGATCCAGACGAAGCGCGTCGCTCGGCAGCAGGTCCTCGGGAACGACCGGCTGGGCGGCATCCGCCACGGCGGTGCTGCGCATCACCTCGTCGAGCGACTTGACGATGGTCTGCGGCGTGATGCCGTGCTCTTCGTTGTACTCCATCTGCGTGTCGCGCCGGCGGTTCATCTCCTCGATGGCGCGCTGCATCGAGCGCGTCACCTGATCGGCGTAGAGGAGAACCTGGCCGTTGATGTGGCGCGCCGCGCGCCCCGAGGTCTGGATGAGGGACGTCTCCGAGCGCAGGAATCCTTCCTTGTCGGCGTCCAGGATGGCGACCAGCGAGACCTCGGGAAGGTCCAGCCCCTCGCGCAAGAGATTGATTCCCACAAGCACGTCTACCTTTTGGAGCCGGAGCGATCTCAGGATCTCCACCCGCTGGATGGCGTCGATGTCGGAGTGGATGTACCGCACGTTCACGCCGGCCTGGAAGAGGTACTCCGTCAGATCCTCCGCCATCCGCTTCGTGAGCGTGGTCACCAGCACGCGCTCCCCGACGTCCACGCGCTTCTTGATCTCCTCCAGGAGATCGTCGATCTGCCCCTTGGTGGGGCGAATCGCGATCCGGGGATCGATGAGCCCCGTCGGCCGGATGATCTGCTCCACGATGACGCCGCCCGACTTCCGGAGCTCGTATTCGCTGGGCGTCGCGGAGACGTAGATGGCCTGCCCGGTGACCCGCTCGAACTCGTCGAAACGGAGCGGCCGGTTATCCAGGGCCGACGGCAGCCGGAACCCATAATCCACGAGCACCTGCTTCCGCGAGCGATCCCCTTCGTACATGCCCCCGATCTGGGGAATGGTGACGTGGGACTCGTCCACGATGAGGAGGAAATCCTCGGGGAAGTAGTCGATCAGGCACTGCGGCCGCTCGCCCTGCTTC
>DASQAV010000100.1:0-4472 GCA_035635575.1 Candidatus Dormiibacterota bacterium
CCGAACGCTCCCGTGACCCTCCTCGAATACGGAGACTTCGAGTGCCCGTACTGCGCCATGGCGGCGCCGGTCCTCGAAGGAATCGTCGACGAGAATCCGGACGCGATCCGGCTGATCTACCGCCATTTTCCCGTCACGACGGTCCACCCGCGTTCCCTGATCGCGGCCGAGGCGGCGGAGGCCGCGGGTGCGCAGGGCAAGTTCTGGGAGATGCACAACGCGCTCTTCGCCAATCAGCCGAATTTCGAGATCGACTCTCTTCGCGTGATGGCGAATGGAATCGGCCTGGAGATGCGCCGGTTCGATCGCGAGATGGAGGCCCACGTTCACTTGCCCGAGGTGAGGCAGGACTTCCGGCGCGGGGTCACGGACGGGGTGAACGGTACGCCGACCATCTTCATCAACCGGGTGCGCTACGACGGGCCGCGCGAGCGCGGCGCCATCCTTAGCGCGATCGCGGCGCTTGCCGGCGCGAGGGAGGTATAGGTGCGTCCGAGGCAGATCCTGCCGGTAAACGGACCGCCCACGCGAGCGGACATGCTCGGTGGGCGGAAGGTTCGCGAAGAAGAGGAGTGAGCCGGTTCGACTCGCTCGCTTAGGGCAGCCCCGTGACGAGAGGAAGCGGGGTCGTGCCGTCGATCGCCTTGCTCAGATACTCCGAGTGAATCGTGTCCATCATGCCGTCGGAAGCTTCCGGCGTCAGATGATTCTTCGTGCGCAGCCAGGCGGTCAGGATCTTGACCTCCTGCTTGGTGCGCCCGGACGTCAGCGCCGGCGTGGAGCGGCGCTTCGCCTCCCAGGCAGCGGCACACGCCATGTTGCAGAGGTTGTCCGCGCCTTCGGGGTTCCGAGTGCGTAGGAACTGCGCGAGCATGCGCAGGGCTCCCGCGAGCGCGGCGTAGTTTTCGGGATTGGCCGGATCCTTCTGGATCGCCTCCTGAGCCGCCCGCGCCGCTTCGGTATGGTTGATGGCCGGCCCCGCCGCCGCCTTTCCTCCCGGTCCCATGGGCTTCTGCATTCCCGGGGAATTGGGCTGCCGGTTCCCCACGGAAGGGTTTCCGGGACGCGTCGCGGTCGCGACTCCGGAGGGCCGCACCGCGGTCGTGACGCCGGACATCGCCGCAGTGTTGGGGTTCTTGGGGTGATTTGCCTGCTTCTCCTTCTTCCCGTTCCTGTTCTTCATGGCTGGAATCTCCTGATTCGGTCCAGGTCGCGCTCGTACTCTTCAACGAACCGGCGCACGACCTCGGCCGCTCTGGGGACGTCGCGGATCAGCCCGCACGATTGACCTGCTTCGAGCTCACCCTCCTCGACGTCTCCCTCGAGGATTCCCTTGCGGGAATGGGAGTGCCCGTAGACCTTCTCCAGCTCCTCGCGCGTCGCCCCTGCGGCTTCCGCCTGACGCACCCGCTCCACCCACGGATTCCTGATAGCGCGAACTGGAGCGATGCGCTTTGCAAATAGCACGGTCGCCGCGTCGTTCGAGGACGCAACTGCTTGCTTGTAGTTCGGATGGGACGACGACTCCTGAGTACACGCAAACCGTGTGCCCACGGAGATGCCTTCCGCGCCAAGGGCCAGTGCGGCCAGGAACCCACGCCCGTCGGCGATTCCCCCCGCGGCGGCCACGGGCACCGAGAGGGCATCGACGAGCTGGGGGATCAGGGCCAGGGTCGTGATCTCGTCCACGCCGTTGTGGCCGCCGGCCTCGAATCCCTCGCCGACCACGATGTCCGCCCCCGCGTCCTGGGCCTTGAGCCCGTGTTTCACGCTGGGCACGACGTGGATCCAGAGGACGCCCTGCGCCTTCCGGATGCGCGGTCCCAGCACGGCGGGATTCCCGGCGCTGGTGACGATTACCTCGATGCCTTCATCGAGGGCGATCTCGAGGAGATCCGCCGCGTCGGCGCGCAGAAGGGGAATGTTCACGGCAAAGAGGTTCTTGGTGAGCGCCTTCGCCTTCCGGATCTGGGAGCGGAAGAGCTCCTGATTCATGCCGGCGGATCCGATCGTGCCCAGGATCCCGGCTTCGGCGCAGGCGACCGCGAGCTTGTAGCCGGAGGCCCAGATCATGCCCGCTTGCATGATGGGGAAGTGAATCTGGAGGAGATCGGAGATGCGGGTGCGGATGCGCTCGATCAAGCGCGAGCCTTGTGCAGAGGATCCTCGACCTTTTTCACCCAGGGCTCGATGGCGCGCTGGCGCAGGAGCGCGTCGGCGAGGGCGAGGCAGGTCATGGCCTCGGCGACGGGCACCACGCGGGGGCAGAGACAGGGATCATGCCGGCCCGAGATCGCGAAATCGCGCTCCTTGCCCTGGACGTCGACCGTCTTCTGCGAAATCGCGATCGAGGATGGAGGCTTGACGGCGATCCGGCACACGATGGGCTCGCCTGTCGAGATGCCGCCGAGGATTCCGCCCGCATGGTTCGAGGCGAACCCGCCGGGCGTCATGCGGTCGTTCATCTCGGAGCCGCGCCGCCGTGAAGCCGCGAACCCGTCTCCGATCTCGAATCCCCTCACCGCGCCGATCGACATGAGCCCCCACGCGAGCACGGCCTCCAGCTTGTCCATGACGGGATCTCCCAGGCCCGCGGGGACGTCCTCCGCGCGGATCTCCACGACGCCGCCCAGGGAATCCCCGGCCTCGCGCGCGGCCAGGATCGCTTTCTCCATCAGGGGCGCCTTCTCGCGGTCGGGGCAGCGGACGGAATTCTCCTCGGCGAAATCCAGATCGCGCTTCTCCGCCACGATCTCGCCGACCTGGACCGTGTAGGCCTGCACGCGTGCTCCGACGCTACCCAGGATGAGCCGCGCCACGGCGCCGGCCGCGACGCGACCCACGGTCTCGCGGCCCGAGGAGCGGCCGCTGCCACGGTAATCGCGCACGCCGTACTTCTTCCAGTAGGTGTAGTCGGCGTGGCCGGGGCGGAAGAGGTCTTTCAGATTCGCGTAATCGGCGGGACGCGCGTCCACGCTGCGCACGACGAGCGCGATGGAAGCACCGGTCGTCACGCCCTCGAAGACGCCGGAAAGGAGCTCCACCTTGTCGGGCTCCTTGCGCTGCGTCGTGATGGCGCTCTGGCCGGGACGCCTCCGGTCCAGATCGCGCTGGACCACCTCGGCGGTCAGGGGAATCCCGGGAGGGCAGCCGTCGAGAATCGCGCCGACGGCCGGGCCGTGGCTCTCGCCGAAGGTGGTGACGCGAAGAAGCGTTCCGAACGTGCTGCTCACCGTGGGCGGGGCTTCTTCGCGCCGAGCTTCGATCCTGCCTTGATGGTCGTGTTCGCGGACTTGTACGTGCGCTCGCGCCACTCCAGATGGCGGCGCGCCATGCGCTCGAGATTCCAGAGCCAGGTGGGGCGGATGTGCTTTCGCGCCCCCACGATGATCGGCTCGACCTTCTTCCACACGACCATGTCCTCGCCGTGCGTGTCGAAGAAGAGATCCTCGTCGAGGAGGCCGCGGTTCACGAACGCGGCGACCATCTCCCAGTAGGAGGTCGCCATCCGGAAATGGCGGTCCACCTCGTCGCCGGTGAGATAGTGCGGCCGGACTTCCTCCCAGCTCTTGGGATTGAATTCGGTGAGCATGAAGGCGCGGGCGCGGCGCAGCTCGGGATCACGGCGCAATTCGTAGAGGCGAAGGATCAAGTCCACGTCATTGGGGCTGGAGCGCGGCATCGACCTTCCTTTCTACCGCACGATGGGGGCCGGTTCGCCATTCTCGCCCGCGACGCCGTCCTTGTCAAACCAACCGGCGACCCGTAGGCTGGCCGCATGAAATACATCGTGCACACGGATGGAGCGGCGCGAGGGAATCCCGGCCCCGCCGCGATCGGCGTCGTGATCGAGGATGAAGACGGGCGCACGGTCTACGAGGCTTCCCGCGCGCTCGGGGTCCGGACCAACAACGAGGCCGAGTACCAGGCGCTGATCACCGCGCTGGAATACCTGAAAGACGTCCGCCCCTCCGAGGCGGAATTCCGCCTGGACAGCGAGCTGGTCGTGAAGCAGCTCAACGGGGAATACAAAGTGAAAGAGCCCAGGCTTCAGAGCCTTCACGGGCAGGTGGTGATGCTCCTGAACGCGGTGCCCAAGTACCGCATCCGCCACGTCCGGCGCGAGCAGAACGCGCGGGCGGACGAGCTGGCAAATGAGGCGCTAGACGCGGTAGGTTGAATCGGCGAAGCGCCCGATCCACGCAGCCTATTTTGCGATCACGACTCGTCCCTGACTCATTCCATCCTCGGTCTCGAGTCGGTAGAAGTAGACGCCGGTCGCGAGCGGCGTTCCCCGATCGTCGCGGCCGTCAATCGTGAGCTGATGGTCCCCAGACTCTAGCCGCTCCGGCGCCGCAATCGTGCGCACGAGGCGACCCGAGACGTCGAAGAGCCGAGCCGAGATCTCTCCCGGAACGGACATGCTGAAGCGAAGAACGCCCCGGGGATTGAGTGGGTTCGGAGTAACAGAT
>DASQAV010000101.1:0-38803 GCA_035635575.1 Candidatus Dormiibacterota bacterium
GTCTTGCAGGCGCCGTAGGGGCTGTTGAACGAGAAATATCGCGGCTCCGGGGGCTCGTAGGAGACGCCGCACACCGGGCAGGCCGCGGCCGTGGAGAGCACCGTCTCCTCCCCCTTCGAGGGCAGGATCGTGACCAGCCCCGACGCGATCCGGGTCGCGGTCTCGATCGATTCGTGGAGGCGGCTCTTCCTCGCGGGCTCCGCCGGAAGGCGGTCCACCAGGATCTCGATCGTGTGCTTCCGCTTCTTGTCGAGCGGGATCTCCTCCTCGAGCTCGTGCCATTCGCCGTCGACGCGCGCGCGCACGAAGCCCAGCTTCCGGAACTGCGCGAGCTCCTTCTTGTATTCCCCTTTCCTCCCGCGGATGACGGGAGCGAGGATCTGGAGCCGGTCTCCGGCGTGCGCTTCGAGGATGTGGTCCACCATCTCCTGCACGGTCTGCCCGCGGATGGGCCGCCCGCACGTCAGGCAGTGCTGGACCCCGATGCGCGCGAAGAGGAGCCTGAGATAGTCGTAGATCTCGGTGACGGTCGCGACGGTGGAGCGCGGGTTCGAGCCGGCGGCGCGCTGTTCGATGGAAATGGCGGGCGAGAGCCCCTCGATCTGGTCCACGTCCGGCTTCTCCATCTGCCCCAGGAACTGCCTCGCGTAGGCGGAGAGCGACTCCACGTAACGCCGCTGTCCCTCGGCATAGAGCGTGTCGAAGGCGAGCGAGGATTTCCCCGAGCCGGAAACGCCCGTGAGCACCACGAGCGAGTTCCTCGGGATGTCGAGGCTCAGATTTTTCAGATTATGCTCCCGGGCGCCGCGGATCTTGATCAGGTCCATCTGTTCTCCGATGCGCCTGCGGGCCCGACCGATTCTCCCCCGGCGCCCGGCCTACGTAAGATTCGCTGCATGAACGCGCGGCACCGGGCGGTCTCGGGGCGGTCGATCAGATCGAGCGCCGTTCCCGCCTCCACCAGGAGCCCCTCGTCCAGGAACACGGCCCGCTGCGCCACCTCGCGGGCGAACCCGATCTCGTGCGTCACCACCAGCATCGTCATTCCCTCGCGCGCCAGGTCGCGCATCACTTCCAGCACTTCGAGGATCATCTCGGGATCGAGCGCGGAGGTGGGCTCGTCGAAGAGCATGATCTTGGGATTCATCGCCAGCGCCCGCGCGATCGCGACCCGCTGCTTCTCCCCGCCGCTCAGCTCGGCCGGAAAGCGGGACTCCTTGCCGCCAAGTCCCACGCGGTCCAGGAGCCCCTTGGCGACGGCCTTCGCTTCCCCCGCGGGACGTCGGCGCACGACCGTCTGGGGCAGCGTCAGATTCTCCAGCGCCGTCCGGTTCGGGAAGAGATGGAATCCCTGAAAGACCATGCCGACTTCCTCGCGCACCTTGTTCCAGTCCGTGGTTTCGTGGTTCACGTGGATCCCATCGATGATGATCTCACCCTCGTCAAGGGTTTCGAGCCCGTTCACGCATCGGAGGAGGGTGCTCTTGCCCGAGCCGCTCGGCCCCATGATGACCAGGGTCTCGCCCCGCTCGACGTCCAGAGTGATGCCCCGGACACCGTAATGGCCCCCGGAGAAGCGACGCGAGGCACCCCGGATCGAGACCATCGGCTCCGGACTCACGGCCGGACCAGCTTCGCTTCCTGCCAGCGCGAGAGGAGGGAGAGGGTAAGGCAGATCACGAAATAGATGGCCCCGATGGTCAGGAAGACCTCGAAGGGTGAGAAGATCCGCGAGTTGATCTGCCTCCCCACCAGCATCAGCTCCTCGTAGGAGACGAGCGACGCGAGCGAGCTGTCCTTCACCAGCGAGACGAACTGCCCCGTGAGGGGCGGAAGCGACCGGCGCACCGCCTGCGGCACGATGACGTGGCGCATGCTCTGGAACCAGCTCATGCCCAGGGAGCGGGCCGCCTCCATCTGGCCGCGATCCACCGATTCGATTCCCGCGCGCACGATCTCCGCGACGTACGCCCCCTCGAACACCGAGAGCCCGATGACCGCGGCCCAGAAGGGGCTCACCGGGAAGAACGCGCCGAGCCCGAAGTAGATGAGATACAGCACCAGCATGAGCGGGATGTTGCGCAGGAGCTCGACATAGGACGCGGCCAGGAACCGTACCGGCCGCAACGGCTGGACGCGCATCAGGCCCGCCACCGCCCCGAGGAAGCTTCCGAGCACGATCGAGACGACGGAGATCTGGAGGGTACGCAGCGTCGCCGCGCCGATCAGCGGGAAGTACTGTGGAATCTGCTCCCAGTGCCAGGTGTACACGCGGCGCTACGAAGAAGCCGGGCGCTTCACCCGTTCGAGCCAGGGCATGCGCACGAACCAGGTCTGATAGAGCGAGTCCCAGGTGCCGCTCGCCTTGAGCTCGAAGAGGGTGAGGTTCAGCCAGTCCCGAAGCTCGGTGTCCCCCTTCCGTACGGCGATCGCCAGGTACTCCTTCGTGAAAGGATCCAGCATGGCGAACGTGCGCTCTCGAGACTCCTGCGCGCGGATCGCGATGTAGGGCTTGTCGTAGACCATGACGTCCGCGCGCCCCGCGTCCACCTCGAGCGCCGCGTCCGATTCGGACTCCATGGTCTTGATGGTGGCCTTCTGGAAGGTCTTCCGCGCGGCGATCTCACCCGTCGTCCCGAGCTTCGTCGCCACCACGACGCCGGGCTTGTCGAAATCGCGCACCGTGAGCTTGGGCGAGGGCTTCCACTTGGCGCGATTCACGAGGAGCGCCTGCCCGGTCTCGAAATAGGGGTCCGTGAACTCGCACCGGAGCGCCCGCTGCGGCGTGCGCGTCATGCCGGAGAGGATGAGGTCGAACTTTCCCGCGTTGAGGTTGGCGACGATAGGATCCCAGTCGCTCTTCTGGACCTCGACCCGCACGCCGTTCCCCATCTGACCCGCCAGGTAGTGGGCCACGTCCACGTCGAACCCGATCAGGTTCCCGCCGGTGTCCACCATCTCGAAGGGGGCGTAGCCGGGATTCATGCCCACGCGGAGGACCTTCGTGGAGAGGATCCGGTCGAGGGTCGAGGGGCGGGTCGTGCTTTGCGAGGGACCGCCGCAGCCCGAGAGCAGGACGAGGGAAATCGCGAGGAGGGCCGGGGTGCGCATGAGAGGGGGAACCCTAGGCGTCGAAGCGCCCCATGTCAAGGCGGAGGCGGCTAGCGGAGCCGCTGGAGACCCGCGTGCGTCGGCTTGAAGCCACAACATTCGTAGAAGCGGCTCAAAGGCTCCTCGAAATCTACATGGAGCCATTCTACCCCGGCACGGCGTGCCTCATCGGCGGCCAGCCGCACGAGCGCGGTACCGATCCCGCGCAGGCGAACGGAAGGATGCACGGTAGTATCGAGAAGGAAGGCGTGGGCCTTACCGTCCCAGGCCACGTTCACGAACCCCACCAACCGGTCGGCTTCGTGGGCCGTGACCCAGGTCAGGCTGTGGTCGAGCGCGATCTCGGCATGATCGCCGCTCTCCCACGACTCGCGCAGGAGCGCGGTTAGGTTGCTCGGTGACACCTTCTCCCGAACCCGATACTCGATCGCCAACGCTACTCGTACCGCAGCGAGTCCACCGGATCCAGCTGCGCTGCCTTGACGGCCGGATAAATCCCGAAAAAGAGCCCGATCGCGGTCGAGGAGAAGAACCCGAGCGCCATGCCCCAGAGAGGAACCGCGAACGCGAACTTCGCGAGGACGTGCACCAGATACCCCGCCGCGATCCCGAACGCGATTCCGACGACCCCTCCCGTCCCGGTCAGGGTCATCGCCTCGACCAGGAACTGCCACAGGATGTCGCGCCGTCGGGCCCCGAGGGCCTTCCGCACGCCGATCTCCCGCGTTCGCTCCGTCACCGAGACCAGCATGATGTTCATGACCCCGATCCCGCCCACCATGAGGCCGATCGACGCGATCACGACCATGACGATGTAGAAGCCGGTCGTGACCTGGTTGTAGATGTCCATCAGCGATTGGTCGGTGAAGATGGCGAAGTTGTCCCCTTGCCGGGATCCCAGCTTCCGCTGGTGCCGCAAGGTCTCCGTCATCTGATCGATCGCGGTGTCGATCAGCTCCGGCGTCCTGGGCTTGGCGTTCAGCACCATCCGGAGATTGGGGCCCAGCGTCTTCTCGAGCGTGGTGTGCGGCACGATGACGATGTCGTCCAAGCTCATCCCGATGAACTTGCCGCGCTCCTCAACCTGGCCCACGACTGTGTAGGGATAGCCGCCGATGTAGATGCTCTTCCCGATCGGATTGGAGTGCGGGAAGAGCGCCTCGATCTGGTCCTTGCCCAGCACGCAAACCGTGGAGCGGTGCTCCACCTCGGTCTCGGTGAAGAAGCGCCCATTCGCAATGGCCCAGGAGTTCGTGACCAGGAAATCGGGGGTCGTGCCGATCACGTTCGTGAACCGGCTCTCCGCGTCGCGGTAGCGAAGCCGCGCCTCCACGAAATTGAGCGGCGCGACCGCCTGAACCGCGGGGCACGTGCGCCGGATCGCCTCGGCGTCCTCGACCGTGAACCACTTCCTCCGCCTCAGGCTGTCCGGAAATCCTCCCACGAACGCTCCGGGACGGAAGGGGCGGATATAGAGCACGTCGGAGCCGATCGAGGCGATCTGCGCCTTCATGCTCTGGTTCAGCCCCTCGATCACCGACACGATGGCCATGATGCTGGTGATGCCGATGATGACGCCCAGCACGGTGAGGAAGGACCGGAGCTTGTTGGTCCGGATCGCCAGGAAGGCGATGCCCATTCCCTCGCGTACGTCGATCGCCACGGGCCTACTCCTGCCGGAGCGCCACGATGGGGTCCAGCTTCGCGGCGCGGGTCGCGGGATAGACTCCGAAGAAGAGCCCCACCGAGGAGGCCACGATCAGGCTCATCGCAACCGACCAGGGCTGGATGGACGCGGGCAGAGGCGTCACGAGCCGGATGACCGTCGCGACCGCCACGCCGATCAGGACGCCGATCACCCCGCCGAAGAGCGAGAGCACCACGGTCTCGCTCAGGAACTGGGAGAGGAGGTCCGACCGGCGCGCGCCGATCGCCTTCCGGATGCCGATCTCGCGCGTCCGCTCCGTCACCGCCACCAGCATGATGTTCATGATCACGATCCCTCCCACCAGGAGCGAGATCGCGACCAGGCCGATCGTGCCGGCGAAGATCCCCGCCGTGAGCTTCTGGTAGAGCGCCATGTAGGTCTCGGAGGTGGTGATCGCGAAATCGTCGGGCTTCCCCAGGGGGACGTGCCGCCGCGAACGTAAGATGACGCGGGCCTCGTCCTGGGCGCGCTCCATGTCGGCTCCGGGACGTGCCCGCATGAGGATCAGGAGCGACTCGTGGGGGCCGAACATCTTCTGGTACTGGCCGAAGGGTAGGAGCACGAAGTTGTCCTGACTCTGCCCCAGCACGTTCCCGCGCGGCGCCACGGTGCCCACTACCTTGAGCTCGTAGCCGGCGACCCGGATCGACTGTCCGATGGGATCCAGGACCGGAAAGAGCTGCTGGGCCAGCTCGGAGCCGATGAGACAGACGCCGCGGCGTTTCGAGATCTCGTCGTCTTCGAGGGCGCGGCCCTGGTCGACGTCGTAGGTGCCCACCGCCTCGTATCCCTCCGTCGTGCCCAGGATGCGCACGTTCTGGAGCTCGATCTTCCCGGCGCGCACCCGCTTGTTCGTCTCGAGCTGCCCCACCACCTCGCTCGCGAGGCGCGACTGCCGCTTCAGCGCCTCGGCGTCGAGCAGGGTCAGATCCCGCCGCTTCATGGCATCGCGCCAGGCGTCCTCGTTGGTGATGAGGCCGAACTTGTCGATGTAGATGACCTTGAGGCCCTGCTCCAGCACCTTCTCGCTGACATACGTGTTCATGCCGTCGATCACCGCGACGACCGCGATCACCGACATGACCGCGACCACGTTTCCGATAACGGTGAGGACGGAGCGGAGCTTGTTGGCGCGGAGCGCCTCGAGGGCGATGCGGAGGTTTTCTCTCTGAGCGGCCCAGAACTCCCGGCGTGGGCGCGGGAGCGGGGCCATCACGCGGGCGGCGGGGCGGGTGCCGGGCGGGCGGCCGAACGGACACCGCCGTTACCGGACGTGCGCGAGGTCTTGAGGTCGCTTTCGATCCTTCCGTCCCGGAGCCGAACGATTCGCTCCGCGTGCTCGGCCACCTCCTCTTCGTGGGTCACGAGGATGACGGTGTTGCCGCTCATGTGCACCTCGTCCAGGAGACCCATGATCTCCATCCCGGTCTTGGAGTCGAGGTTTCCCGTCGGCTCGTCCGCGAGCACGATCGAAGGCTCGTTCACGAGCGCGCGCGCGATGGCGACGCGCTGCCGCTGGCCGCCCGAGAGCTCGTTCGGCCGGTGGTGCATGCGATCGCCCAGCCCGACCAGGTCGAGCATCTCGCGGGCGCGCGCCTTGCGGTCGTTCTTGGAGCGTCCCGCGTAGATCATCGGAAGCTCCACGTTGTGGAGGGCGTCCGCGCGGGAGAGCAGGTTGAAGGTCTGGAAGATGAATCCCACTTCCTGATTTCGGATCCGGGCCAGCTCGTCGTCGTCCCGGTCCCGGATCTCGGTCCCGCGAAGCTTGTAGGAACCGCTGGTGGGCGTGTCCAGGCAGCCCACGATGTTCATCAGCGTCGACTTGCCCGAGCCCGACGGACCCATGACCGCGACGTACTCCCCGCGCTCGATCCGAAGCGACACGCCGTCCAGAGCGTTCACCTCGGAAGCGCCCATCTGGTAGACCTTGCGGATGTCGACCAGCTCGATCAGGGATCCGACCTGTTGCGGCGCGGTCACTTCGACTCCCCTTTCTTCATCTTGGGCACCTCGATCTTCACCTTGCTGCCCGGCTTGAGCTGGCGCAGCACCTTGTTGGGCCCCGTGATGACCTTCTCCTTCGCCTTCACGTCCCCCGAGACCTCGAGGTCCGTGTCGCTGGAGATGCCGGTGCGCACCTTCCGGAACTGCGCCTCACCGTCCACCATCACGAACACGCCCTTGATCTCCTCGCTCTTGGGAGCCGGCTTCGCAGGGTCGGGCTCCGCGGCCGTCGCCGTGGCTTCGCCGCTCTTGCGACCCCCCGACTTCGCCCTGGCCTTCGCGAGCTCCTCCGTCGTTCGCACCACCACCGCCTGGATCGGGACGTGGAGCACACCGCTCCTCGTTCCGGTCTTGATCTCCACGTCCGCGGTCATTCCCGGACGGAGCGTGGAGGGGGGATTGTCGATCATCACGTCCACGACGAAATTCGTCTGCTGCTCCTGGGTTCCCAGCTCCGCCACCTTGGGCGAGTTGGCGATCTCCACGACGCTCCCGGTCAGCGTGGTGTCGGGAAGCGCGTCCACCTTCACGGTGGCGGTCTGTCCGAAGCGGATCTGGGCGACGTCCGTCTCGTCCACATCCGCCTCGACCTTCATGCGCCGCAAGTCGGCGATGCTCAGGATCACGGTGCCCGGATTGTTCATGGTCCCGACCATCACGATCTCGCCGCGCTCCACGTTGAGCTGCGTGACCGTGCCGGCGATGGGGGCGGTGAACACCGTCTTTCTCAGATTGTCCTGGGCGCTCAGGATCGTCGCGCTCGAGCGCGCCACTTCCTCGCGATTCACGTCCGCGCGCGCCTTCTCGGTGTTCCGCTGGGTGCGCGACGTCTCGATCTCCTGCGGCGAAACGAGCTTCCGCTCGAAGAGCTGCTCCTTGCGCCGCAGATCGGACTCCGCCTGCTCGAGCGCGACCTCCGAAAGCCTGAGGCTGGACTTGGCCGCGTCGAGCGCGGCCTGGCTCTGCCGCAATTGAGCGCGGTACTGGGTCCCGTCGAGCTCGAGCAGGAACTGTCCCTTGTTCACCGAGTCCCCTTCCTTGACCGCGATCCGGACGACCTCGCCGGGGACGTTGGCGCTGAGCTTCACGTGGGTCTCGGGCTGCACCTTCGCGGGCGCGCGCACCGTGGAGGAGATGTCCCCCTGGACGACGTCGTTCACCTGGACGCCCTGGCGGCCCCCCTGCCCCTTCGCCATGTTCGCGACCACGATCGCGCCGAGCAGGATGACCCCGCCCCCGATGAAAAGACCGCGTTTCAGACCCGGCTTCATGCCCAGACGTGCCCCTTTCTACCCCTTAATAACGCCGCGAGCCCACCGCGCGTTCCAGGGCCGCTTCCGCCACATGGGCGTCCGCGACCGCCTCGACGTAGCTTTGCTTGGCCTGGGCGAGACTTACCTGGGCGTTGAGGAGGTCCAGGAAGGTCCCCGCCCCCAGCTCGTAGCGCCCCTTGGAGAAGCTGTAATCCTCTTCCGCCGAGGCCTGACCGTCCTTGGCCACGTCGATCCGCTGCGCCGCCTCGCGGAGCTGGAGCCAGGCCTGCTGCACCTCGACGGCCACGTCCACCTCGCGCTGGCGCCGCTCCGCCTCCGCTTCGATCAGCAATCCCTTCGCGGACTTCGTCCGACCTTCGGTGGCGAAGCCGTTGAAGATGGGAAGGGAGAGCCTCACCGTTCCGAACCATTCCGTGGAGTAGTAGCTGTCGTCGAACTGCCCGAGTCCCTGCTCCTCCACGCGCGTGCTGTTCTTGGAGCGGTCGACTTCCAGCGAGCCGATCACGGAAGGGAGCCGGCCCGCCCGGGCCCCGAAGAGACCCGCGTGTGCCGCCCGCTCCGCCGCGGCAGCCCTCGAAAGGTCGGGGCGCGAGCCGAGCGCTTCCCGCACCGAGGACGCCGAGTCCGGAACCGCCACCGCCTCGTCCAGGCGCGTATCGATCGCGAGCGGCGTGTCGGGCTTCACGCCGATCACCTGCTTCAGCCTCGACCGCTGGATCTCGACCTGGTTCTCGGCGCGGATCCGATCGAGCTGCGTCGTCGCGCGCCGGGCTTTGGCCTTCAGCACGTCGCCGCGCGCGACCGTACCCACGTCGAAGAGCGCCTGGGCGCGCGTCTCTTCGTCCCGGGCCAGCCGTTCCGACTCGCGCGAGACCTCCGCCAGACGCACCGCCTTCACCAGCGTGAAGTACTGCTGCTTCACGGAGTAGACGACCCCGTTCCGGGCCTCCGCCTCCGACTCGCGGGCGCTCCGGCTCAGGAAATCCTGACGGCGCTTTTCGCTCCATGCGGGGACGCTGAGCAGGTTGGACTGGACCGTCGCGGACGCTACCTTCGCCTGGGATCGCTTGACCAGGAAGGTCGTCTGTGCCCCGGACGAATCCTGCACGATGTACGTGGACCTTCGCTGGTCGGGAATGGAGTGATTGTACGACAAATTCCCGGTCAGGGATGGCAGAATCCCGCTCCAGGCCGAGAGGGCCGAGCCGCGCGCCTGAAGCGTCCTGGCGTGCGCCGAGCGCGCATCCACGCTTCCCTCCAGCGCCGCGGCCACCGCGCGCGCCAGGCTCCACCGCTCACCCGGAGGGCCCGCGGGCTCCGCGACTCCGGTATCCGCGCCGGCGCCGTCGAAAAGAGTGTCGCGCGAAGCCTGCGCCAGCGCGTGTCCTGCCGGAACCGTCATCCACAGTACCCACAACGACGTGAGCGCCACGCGCGCGCGCGACACTCCAAAACGCTGCGTCATCACGACACCTCCCCTGGTTCGGTCACTCCTCCTCTACGTCGCGCGCCGTCGCGGAGTTTCCGAGACGCTCGGTTCAACGAAGAAGTCCGCGAGCCACCGCCGCAAGGACGTAGACGGGGGCTACGGCAAGGATGCCGAACCCGAAACTCTTTCGAGCCATGACCGCGATCCCCAGGGCTTCGATGGCCCCAACCCAAAGGAGAAGTGGATCGGTGGCAGCATCGAGAATCCGCATGAGGCCATTGAGCTCATCCCCCATGAAGGCTCCAATTCCCAGTGAAACGAACAAGGTACCGCGGCTCAGGGCAACTCCCATCTGGGCAGTCTGATCCAAAATTCCAACTACCCAGCCATACGCCACAATACACAGATAGTGTGTGAAGCGGAGGCGGGCCCCGAGCATGAGGTTTGCGATGAAGTAGAGGATTGCCGACGTTACGAGCCAGAAAAGGGACAGCACAATCGGTCCCCCAAGAATGAAGAGAAACCTTGCAGGGCTATCCATCACGTTGGTCACGGCCTCGATCTGTTCGGGAGGCGCGTTCTTCTGCTCGAGTTTGTGGAGGGTATCTGCCTTCTGGATCCCCGACTGCATCGCCACGAATCCGAACACGATCTGGAATACCAGGACCACGAGGAACGGCGCGAGGATACGCGGTTTGTGCTCGAGCGCCTGGAAGGTCTGCTTGGGTTTCGTGAAGATTCCCACCAGGGTCTCCGGCGCGGACATCTGCGGCGCTTCCGGAAGGGTCCCCGCCGGTGCCGATCCTTCGATCTGAGCCGTATCTGCGTTCATCGTCTCCTCCAGTCGCTTAGAGGTGAACATTCAGGTTGAAGTTGAACGGCACGGCCACGGTGCACTTCACCGGAATTCCCTGCTGCGATCCAGGCGCGAACTGAAAGCGATACAGAGCGTCGACGGCGGCTTCCACCAACGCCTCGGGCGCGGTCGCCTGTGCGACCCAGACCCGGATGACGCGCCCACGCTCGTCCACGTTCGCGTTCAAGACGACCGAGCCCTGCCCGCCCGCCGCTTTCACGTGCGCCGGGTAGTCCGGGACGACGCGGCCGAGAACTCTTGGAGGCACGTCGAACGCATAGAAGAGAGGGGGCGCGCCGTCCTCGGTTCCATTGAGCCCCGCGGCGCCACCGGCGCCTCCCCCGCGAGTGACCGCGTCCCTCGAGGGCAACGAAGCAGAGGGCGGAGCCGCGGGGTGGAGCTGCTCCGTGAGAATCGGTGCCGCGCGCCGGATCCCGGCCGTCATGGCCCGGGGGCTGGGCTCTTGCGTCTCCACCGCGGCCGGCCCGGCCGTGCCCGCACGAGCGCGGCCCGACGAGGCGGCGCCCGCGGCCACGAGCCGGAGCGGCGTCGCGTCGAGCTTGTAGGGACGCGGAACGTACGCGGGAGCGAGCAGCATCACGGCGGCGTGGACGGCGAGCGCGAGCACGAAGGCCAGCTCCATGCGGCGGTAGTAGCGGCTCTCCTCCCGTCCCGCGGCATCCAGCGCCGGAGCGCTCACCGGCTTCCCCGCGATTCGGTCGTCAACGTCACGCGCGGCGCGTGCGCGCGCTCCACTTCGTCCAGCACGCGGGCCACCGTGGCATAGGGGACGCGCGCGTCGGCATAGAGCGCGATGTTGAGTCCCGGATTCGCCGCCAGCTTTTCCGCGAGGACCGATCCCACGAGATTCATCGGAACCGAGGCGTCGTTTAACGCGACCTCGCCGCGCGGTCCGACCCACACACGGATGGCCTCTTCCTTGCGGAAGCGCTCCCCGGCCGTGGCTCCGGGCAGCTGAATCGGAAGCGTCTCGCGCGCCTTGAAGATCGTGGTGCTGAAGAAGAAGATGAGCAGGAGCATCGCGATGTCGGCCATCGACGCGGTCGGGATCACGTTGTGGTGATGCGCACGGCGCCGGATCCTCACGAGCCCGCTCCCGTCTCGATCGAGACCTGGCGCACGCCCGCGAGCTTGACCTGGTCGAGCGCCGACACGAGGGCGGCGTACGGGGCGGCGGGATCGATACGGAGCGCGAGCAGGAGGTCCGGCGTGCCCCGGAGTTTGAGTCGGATCGCGCCGGCCAGGGCGTCGAGCGGCACGACGACGCCGTCGAGCGTGACGGATTCATTGGCGGCCACGAAGGCGTGGGCGGTCTTCGAATCGGGAAACGGGAGCGCGCGCGCGGCCGGTCCCGGCAGCTCGAGGGAGATGCCGCGCTGCGTCGCGAAGATGGTCGTGGACAGGAAGAAGATCAGGAGCAGGAACGACACGTCCGCGGTGGAGACGAGCGGAATCTCGGGGTGAGGGTGCCGCCGTTTGAGGATCTTCATCGCGGAATCGGGGCGCTGGGCGGCTTCAGCGTCGACAGAAAGGTCTCCCACTGGCGTGAATAGGTGGAGAGGGCGTCGCTCAGCTCGGCCCCCGATTCCTCCATGTCGATCACGAACTTGTCGATGCGGGAGACGAAATAGTTGTGCGCCGTCTGGACCGGGATCGCCACGATCAGTCCCGCCGCCGTGGTGATCAGTGCCTCGTAGATTCCGGTCGCGACCAGCTTGGCGGAAACCTCTTCCGCCGCGGCGATCGCCTCGAAGGCGTGGATCATTCCGGACACCGTTCCCAGGAATCCCAGGAGTGGCGCGATGTTCGCCACCGTCGCGAGCCAGATGAGACCACGCTCCAGGCCGGCCGTCTGGATGGAGGCTGCCGTCTCGATCGCCTTCTCGACCGCCTCGGGACCCTTCTTGGCCCGGAGGAGACCCGAGTGGAGCACCGCCGCGATCGGCCCGCGCTTGGCGTGCAGCATCCGCTGGGCGGCCTCGAATCCCTGGTCCTGAAGCACGTGGAGCAGCTCTCCCATGAGCCGCCGGGTGTCGGTGCGGGCCTTCGCGAAGTAGTAGAGCCGCTCGAGGATGATGGCGAGCCCGAGCACCGAGCAGAGCAGGATGGGATGCATGAAGACGCCGCCCGTGACGTAGAGCTCGATCAGTCCGCTCTCGTTCGGAATCCGGCCGTCGGGACCGGTCTTGGCCCAGGCTGCGGCGGCGATGAGGAGCACGGCGACGGGCACGAGCGCAGTCCGGAACCGCTTGGGGAATCGGAGCTTGAGGCGTGCGGCCATGTCCGGGGACACTAGCCCCGGGCCCGGAGGGTGTCAAAGGAAAAGGGCCCGCGGGGAGGCGGGCCCTCGGGGAGGATGGGAGCGCTTCTCAGTTGCCGGAAAGGCGGAATGTAACAGGCACTTCGACCCAGACTTCGACAGGTTCCTTCCCCACCAGCCCGGGCTCGAACTTCCAGCGCCGTACGGCGTCCCTGGCCGCGTCCGCCAGGGCCTTGGAACCGCTCGCCACGACGACCTGCTTGGGGGATCCGTTGGTTCCCACCAGCACGCGAAGGATGACCTTGCCCTCGATCCCCGCTTCCCTCGCCCAATCCGGATAGGCGGGCTTGGGAGCATCGATCACGACGGGCAGCTTATCGACTCGGGGTGCGGGCTCGACCACGTCGGGCGGCGGAAGGTCCCTGCCGGGAATCTTGGGTGGGCCGCTGTCGCGTTCTCTCGGAATCGCAGAGGTGTTCGGGTTGAAGATGTCGCGCGAATCGATCTCAGGGAACGGCACGTTCTTGTTTACGGGTTCGAAAATGCCCTTCCCGCCCGTTTTGGAGGAGGGAGGAGTCCAGACACGCGGGGGAGGAAAGCCTCGGTCGACAATGACGACTCTTCCCGGGATTCGCCTCAAGTCCAGTACATCCCGTGCGCGCTCCTGCGCGGCGCGGAACACCCCCGCGGCCGTGAGATGCACCAGCGCCGAGATCACGAGCGCGCGTTCGAGAAATCGGCGCGCGTTGGCCTTGAGATCGGCGGGACCGAAGCGAAACGGCGGAGGTGATGCGTACGCGGAAGTCATGGCGTGGGCTCCATCCCGGCGGATGCGCGCGAACCAAAAAGGCCTGCCCGAGGGGGGCAGGCCTCCGAGGAGCCGAATCCGGCGCGGCGCAACACGCCGCACGCGCCGCTAGAAGTGGAAATCCATGGGGACTTCGACCCAGACCGCGACCGGCTTGTTGTTGCTGAGCGCCGGCTTGAACACCCACTTCTTGATGGCCTCCACCGCGGCCTCGTTGAGGCCCGTGACGCCCTTGATCACCTTCACGTTCTTCACGCGTCCGTCCTTCCCCACGAGCACGTGCAGCGTCACCTTGCCCTGGATCTGCGCCTCACGCGCGAATTCCGGGTAGGCGGGCTCGACGCGCGTCACCGGAACGGGCTCGTCCTCGTAGTAGACGAACTCCCCTTCGTTGGGCTCGTCGGAAGAGGCGATCACGAGACTGTCCCTCCCCGTGCCGCTCACGCCTACCGGCGAGTTGAGCGCGGAGATCTCCTGCTGCGTCATGATCGTCTGCTCGGGCGCCAGCGCGTCCGCCACGGGCACCGGCGTTCCGATCGTGGGCTTCACGATGGGCTGATTCGGGATCACGGGCGGAGGAGGCGCGTTGGTCATCGGCGGAGGAGGAGGCAGCGTCTGCATCCGGATCACGCGGCCCGTGTACGCGGTCTCGTCCCTGGGCTTCCAGAGCGTCGTGCCCACGTAGATTCCGATCAGCCCCAGATGGATCGCCGCGGAGATGATGAGCGCCTTCTTGAGCATCCGCTGCGCGTTTGCCTTGAGATCGGCCGCGCCGATCGGAATGCGCTCGCTCGTGTCCCTGAAGTCGGTGGCCACTGCTCGCGTCGCCGTCACAGCGATTCGACCTCCTTCTTCTCCTCAGGCAAGAGCGGCGCCAGGGAGAAGCGGTTCAACTCGGCGAACTGGAGCTGGTCGATGATGTCGACCATGTAGCGATACTTTGCCTTGCGGTCGATCTTCACGAGCACGACGAGCTTCGAGTTCCTCTTGGCCTCGGTCGCGAAGATAGGCTGCAGCTTCTCGACGTCCACTTCCTGGAACGGATCCTTGGCGATCCTCCAGAAGGCGCGAACGTCGCCGCGCGTGCTGTCCTGAGGCGCCACGACCCGGAGCGTCATCACGTTCGATTCCGCGATCTCCACCTTCTGGTTCGGGTCCGGCGGCAGGTTGATCTCGAGCGCCTGCGGCTTGCGGAACACCGTGGTGCACATGAAGAAAATCAGGAGCAGGAAGGCCACGTCCACCATCGGGGTCATGTCGATCTTGATCCCGATGCGCTTGGGCTTCCGTCTCTTACCTTTTTTGTGTTTTGCGCCGGTATCGGGGGTGTCTACAGCACCCATGAGAACGCTCTCCTTATCAGACCGGCTCCGAGCCTAGTGGCTCAGAGCGCTCTTCTTGCTCGCGATGAGCTCCGTCACCAGGACGAACGAGATCGTGTTCGTTTTCTGCATCACGGCCATGATGTCTTCCATCGTGCCGTAGTCCGACAGCTTGTCGGCCTTGATGGCGACGCGCGTCTGGATATTGCGCCGGCGCTGCTTCGTCACGATCTCTTCCAGATTCGCGATGTCCGTGTACTGCTGGGGCTGCTTTCCGATCTGGTACAGGATCTGGTTGTCCTTCCCCACGCCGATCGTAATCACGTCGGATTCCGGCACTTTCAAGTTGGAGTGGCTGTCCGGGATCGTGATCGGCACTTTCTGGGGAGGATCGAACTGCGAGGTCGACATGAAGAAGATCAGGAGGAGGAACGCCACGTCCACCATGGGCGTCATGTCGATCTTGATTCCGATGCGGCGCATCTTCTTCGCTGCCATTTACTTCGTCGCCTCTTTCATCGAGAGGACCTCGACGACCTCGACGGTCGCCTCGTCCATCATGTAGTTGAAATTGTCGATCATCGTCACGAACACGTTGTAGAGGACGATCGAGAAGATCGCGACGAAGAGACCGCCTGCCGTGTTGATGAGCGCCTCGGAAATCCCGAGCGCCAGCTTCACGGCGTCGACCGAGCCGGTCTGTCCGAGCGCGGCGAAGGAGCGAATCATCCCGATGACCGTGCCCAGAAGCCCGACCATCGTCGCGATCGAAGCGATCGTCGCGAGCGCGATCAGGTTGCGCTCGAGGAGCGGCACTTCGAGCATGTTCGCCTCTTCCATCGCCTTCTGCACTTCGTCCATCCGCGTCTTCAGATCCAGGTTCACGTTGCGCACGACCAGGTAGCGGTCGAGGCCTGCCCGGAGCACGTTCGCCAGCGATCCCCGCTGCTTGGCGCACAGCTCGGCCGCGCCCTCGATGTCGCCCGAATCCAGCCGTTTCCGGATCTCACGCATGAACGCCGGGACCGGCATCTTCCCGCGCGCACGGTTGAGCGTGAAGAGCCGCTCGAACGTGAGCGTGACCGACATGATCGAGAGCATGATGAGGAGCGCGACGAGCGGCCCGCCCTTCCGGATGTAATCCGGCAGGAACATGTAGACCACGATGGCAATTGCGAGCGCGGTGAACGCCACGATCGTCATGAACAAACCCTGTTTCACCGAAACCTCCTTCGATCCAGTGGTTGGAGCCGATCACCCGGTCGGGATCGACTCGACACGACTCGAGGGGGACCGCATAAGCTCCATGCCGGCCCCGGATTGGGGCCAGACTCTTAGTATGCTACAGGCTTTCCTACCCGGCAAGACTGCCTATTCGAAGCTCTTCAGAGCCTCCTTCTCCGTTTCATACACGTCGAAGACCAGCGAGAGCTTGGTCACCACGAAGATGTTCTGAATTTTCTTGTCCACCGCGGCGAGCTTCATCTTCGCCCCACGCTTGGCGTAGCTGGTATGGCCGCCGATCAGCACGCCCAGCGAGACGCTGTTCATGAAGGTGGTGTTGCCGAGATTGATGAGGAGCTTCTTGTTTCCCGCCTCCGACAGCTCGCGAATCTTGGACTGGAGCTCGTCCGTTTCCTTCCCCCCCAGCAGCATCCCCCTGGGGGCGAGCACCGTGACGTCTCCCACCGTTCGGACATCCAGACTCATCGTTTCCCTCCCTCTCCGCGGCTCCTCGCCGCCGTCAGGGCGTGCCCTTACTTCTTGGCCGCCCCGCTCTTGCTCGCTGCTTCACCCTTGGGGGCCGCGGCAGGTTTCGCCGCCCCGCTCGCCTTCGCGGCTTTTGCCGCCTCGTATTTCCTGATGTAGTCCAGGCCCTTCGCGGCTTCCTTGTTGTTGGGATCGATCTCGAAGACCCGGTTGAATTCATCCTTCGCCCGGTTCAGGTCGCCGCTGTTCGAGTAGGCCTGGGCGAGCCAGATGTGTCCCTGGATGTTCTCCGGATCGATCTTCACGGCCTTCTCGAGATAGGGAATCGCGTCGGCCCAGTTCTTCTGGAGCAGGAGCACCACGCCGGCCCCGCGCTGGGCCTCCGGGTTCTCGGGCTCCGCCGCGATCGCCTGCTGGTACATCTCGAGCGCTTCCGGAAGCGAATCGAGCGACGTTAGGGTCTGCGCGATCCAGATCCTCGGCCGATTGTCTTTCGGACTCACCTCCAGGGCGCGGCGGAGATACATGATGCCCTCATTCGGCTGTTTCACCGCCAGCTTCGCGAGGCCGATGTTCATGAGCGCCGGAATGAAAGCCGAGTCCGCGCGGAGCGCCGCCTCGAAGTAGGGAATCGCGCCCGTGTAGTCCTTGCGAGCGAAGTACAGGAATCCCAGCTGGAAGTTGGCGTCCTTGGTCTTCGTCGAGTCCATGGCGACAGCCCTCATGAGCTGCGTCACGGCCTTGGCGGAGTCCTTGGCGGCCACGTACATCGTGCCGAGGCGCAGACGGTCCTCCGCGGTCATGAGGGTGTCCGCGCACTGCGCGTACTGGTCATAGTATTTCAGCGCGTTTTCCGTATCGGGCGGATTTCGCTCGAAGTAGAGCTTGCCCAGGGCTCCCGCCACGTCGCAGGACTGGGGATTCTGCTCGTGTGCCTTCTCGAGGATGGGAATGGCCTTCGCGCGGTCGTCCGGGTTTTGGCTCAGCGCCAGCGCCCGGCCCAGCTCCAGATATCCCTCCGGATCGTCCGATTTGAGATTCACGTATTGCTGGAGCTGGTCCGCCGCGTCGGCATAACGCTTGGCTCGGAAGTAGAGACGGCCGGCCTCGAGGTGCGCGGGCGCGTACGACGAGTCCACCTCGATCGCGCGCATGAACGAAGAGAGTCCCGCGTTGAACTCGTTCATGCCGACAAGCGCGCGGCCCGCGAGGAAGTGCGTCTCCGGGTTCTTGGGATCCAGCTCCGCCGCCTTCACGTATTCGGGCGCGGCCAGCACCGGGATCTTCCGCCGCTCGTAGAATCCGCCCATGTCCAGCCGGATGCGAAGATTGTTGGGATCGGTCTCGCGCGCCCGGATGAAGATCTCCTCCGCCTTCTTCGTCTCCCCCCTGCCTTCCAGCGCCAGCGCCTGGCCGGCGAGGAAGGCTCCGCGTCCCTGTTTCAGGAGCGTGCCCTTGGTGAAGATCTTGTAGGCGTCATCCCAGCGCTTGTCCTGGAGGTACGCCAGGCCCAGCGCGTAGAGAGCGCTCGGCTCCTTGGGGCCGTTTTTCACCGCCTCCTCGAGCTTCTGGGTCCCTTCCTCTTTCTTCCCCTGCTTGCGGAGCAGCTTCCCCAGCCCCGTGAGCGCATCGACGTACTTGGGATCGATCCGGATCGCGGTCTCGTACTCGACCCGAGCGCTGTCCGGCTTGTCCTGCTTCTCCAGCGCGCTTCCGATGTAGTAGTGGGGCTTGGCGCCGCCCGGATCCAGGCGCTGCGCCTGCGTGAAGAGCTCCAGCGCGCGCGTGTAGTTCCCCGCGCGGTAGGCCTCCACCCCCTGCTTGATGATGTCCCCCGACTGCAGGGCATACGCCGCCGTGACGGCGAGAAGCATCCCGCCCAGGAAGAGCGGAAGGATGCGACGGAACACGAGATTCACTGTGCCTCCTCTGCGGTGCGCACGACGCGCACGGGAATCACCGGGGTGTAGCCATGACGCAAGACGACCCGCTGGCCGTCCACGCTGGTGACGAAGTTGATGAAATCGGTCGCGGTGGCGGGCGCCGAGGATGACGTGCAGAGTGAGAGCCCGCGCGTGAGCGGATACCGCCGAAGCATCGTCGTCTCCCGGGTCAGGGGCACGTACGGAAGGCCCTTGGCCGTGGAGACGGCGAGCGCGCGCACGCGCTCGTCCACGAACTGGCGGGAGACGCAGCCTACCGCGTCCGGACGGGACGCGACCACATTGAGAATTTCAGGCTCGCCCTTCTGGGCGTAGATGCGGGGGCCGTAGGGATCACCCCCCAGGAGAGACTGCTGGAGGAACTCGTAGAGCCCCAGCTTCGGGTCGGTGGTGAAGGGCACGATCGCGCCTCCCTGCCTCCAGCCCAGATCCGACCAGTCGGTGATCTCGCCGCGGTAGATCTGGGCCAGCTCGGTCCTCGAGATCTGGCGAATGGGACAGCGCGGGTTCACGATCACCGCGACCGCGTCCCACGCGAACGGGAACGCATTCAGCCCCTGGCGCGCCATCGCGGCCTTGACCTCCGGATCCGTCAGCTCGCGCATCAGGACCGACATGGTGACTTCACCGTTGACCAGCTGTTCCATACCCTCCGCCGAACCGTTCGGAACCACCCGAATCTCGGCCGCGGCCGAATCGCGGTCCCGGAACGCTTGAATTTCTCCACGAAGCATTGGGATCAGGTGCTCGGCGCCGGCAAGAACGATCGGTGCGGGAGGGATCTCGCGCGGGGGGGAGGGCGACGAGCACGAGCCCGGGCCGAAGCCCAGGAGCGCGAACGCCACCCAGTGCAGCCGGGCGCATCGCACCCAGCCTGTGGCTCTCACAATCCCAGAGTACCCATCCCATACGCCCGTGTCAACTCGCCCTAAACCTTCGCGGCGAGCCGTGATCCTGCCCTCAATACCCCGATCTGCTCCGATTTATTCCCCGGCCCCGGCGGGTGACGTGCGCCGCGGCTGCTCGCAAAAACGCCACCCTCTCGAGGGTGGCAAACAAACGCGATCGCGCGACCGAAAAGAGGCTGGAACTTAGTGCGGCACGGGAGATTCTGTCAACGCGAATCTGGCGTTCGGCGCCGGAATGGGAGGATCCGACGGCCCGGGCCGGGCGAGCGGTTACGGACGCGTTACGGCCGGAGGCGGTTCAGCATCCGGGGGAACGGAATCGTCTCCCTGAGGTGCTCGATGCCGCAGATCCAGGTCAAGGTGCGCTCGATTCCCATTCCGAATCCGCTGTGTGGAACGGATCCGTAACGGCGGAGATCGAGGTACCACTCGAAGGCCTCCATGGGAAGCTCGTGCTCCCGGATCCGGCCCACCAGCTGGTCCAGCGAATCCTCGCGCTCCCCGCCTCCCACGATCTCCCCGTACCCCTCCGGAGCGAGCAGGTCGCAGGAGAGCGAGAGCCGGTCATCCTGGCGGTCTCGCTTCATGTAGAACGCCTTCACCGCCGCCGGAAAGCGATGCACGAAGAAGGGCCGGTCGTGATCCTCGGTGAGCGCGGTCTCGTCGGCCGCGCCGAAGTCCGATCCCCATTCGAACGGCAGCCCTTTCTTCTCTTTCAGGATCCGCACCGCATCGTCGTAGGAGACTCTCGGGAACGGCGCCTTGACCCGCTCGAGCGGAGCCGTGTCCCGCTCGAGGATCTTCATCTCCTCGCGGCGCTCCTCGAGGACGCGACCCACGATACCCTCCAGGAAGCGCTCGATGAGCCCCATGACGTCCTCGAGCGTGGCGAACGCCACCTCGGGCTCCACCATCCAGAACTCGATGAGATGGCGGCGCGTCTTGGATTTCTCGGCCCGGAAGGTCGGCCCGAAGCAGTAGGTCTTCCCGAACGCCATCGCGGTGGCCTCGTTGTAGAGCTGCCCGCTCTGGGTGAGATACGCCTTCTCGTCGAAGTACTGGGTCTCGAAGAGCGTGGTCGTGCCCTCGCACGCGGAGGGAGTGAAGATGGGCGCGTCGGCGAGGATGAATCCGTCCGCGTTCAGCCAGTCGCGGGATGCCTGCACCAGCGAGTGGCGCACCTTGAGGATCGCGGCCTGGCGCTGCGAACGGATCCAGAGGTGGCGCTTGTCCAGGAGGAAGGACGGTCCGTGCTCCTTGGGCGTGATGGGAAAATCCACGCTCGGGCCCACGACTTCGAGATCGCGGAGCGAGAGCTCCACGCCGCTCGGCGCGCGCTTGTCCTCGCGCACGATCCCCGTGACCCGCACGGAGGACTCCTGCGTCACGGCCGCGCACCTGGCAAAAACCGCCTCGGGCAGCTCCGCCTTCACCGCGACGCACTGAACCGTCCCGCTCCCGTCGCGCACGAGGAGAAACTCCAGCTTTCCGCTCGAGCGGCGGTTGTAGAGCCAGCCCTGGATCCGAACTTCCTCGCCGATGTTTCCCTGAAGCGCCCCGATCCGGGTCGCGGTGTCGCTCATGCTTCAACCTCCGGCTCGAATGGACCCCGCACCCCCTAGAAGCGAGGGAGGATAGCATGACGCGGGGGACATTTCCCTTGACTCCCCCCTCCCCCGGCACCTAACTTGCGCCCGTGGCGCGAATCGAGCCCCTGAGACCAGGGCGCGCGTGGGTGGGACCGCTCGTTCGGGCGGCGGTGACGGCGGGAATCGCGTTCGCATCGCTGATACCGATCGGTTCCGCATTCGCGCCCTCCGTGTCGGCGTATGCCGGCACCGAAGCCGTGCAGCAGGAGCTGGAGCAGATGCGGAACGCGGGTCAGATCCGCGCGCTCGCTCCGGCCCAGGCTCGCTACCGCGAGGCGCTCCAGGCCCTCGGGGCCGGCAACACTCCCGAGGCGACACGCCTTCTCGCGGCCGCGGCCGACTTCGATCCCGCCTACCCCGATCCCCACTTCACCCTGGCCCGCGTACTCACCTTCGGGAATCCGTCGCGTGCGTTCGGGGAGCTGGGCGAAGCGCTCAAGATCGTCGGACGGAACTACTCCTGGCAGCGCCACCTGCTCGCCAACGTCCTGACCGGTTTCCTCGTCGTGTGGACGATCAGCCTTCTCTTCGCGATCGTGGGCATCACGCTTCGTCATCTGCCGCATCTCGTGCACATCATTCTCGAGCTCGTCGGGCGCTCGCAGGGCTTCTTCGCGCGTCTCGGTGCGGGCCTCATCGCGCTCGCTCCCCTTCTCTGGGGACTGGGTCCCATTCCCACGGCCACCGTCTACGCGGGGCTCGTGACCTTCCGCGTGAGCCGGCGCGAGGGATTCCTGATCTTGATGTTCCTGGTCTCGGTGCTCGGCGTCTCGTCCTTCCTGAGCACCGTGGCGCCGTGGGCAGGGCCACCGAGCCTCGAGGAGCCTAGCCTCCTCGTGGATCGTGCGCTCCGTTCCGGCGTCGACGCCGAAGCCTCGGGCGCCCTCACGGCGCTCAAGATGCGGGATCCCAAGGAGCCGCTCTATCCCTTCACGCTCGGGACCCTCGCCCGCCGGCAGGGGGACTTCGATACGGCGGAGCGCGAGCTCGTACGCGCGGACCGGCTCCGGCCGAACACGGTCTGGACGCTCGTGAACCTCGGGAACGTGTACTTCGCCCGCGAGGACTTCGACCATGCCCGCGCCGCGTACGAGGCCGCCGTCAAGGTGCGGCCCAAGGCCGCCGAGCCCCACTTCAATCTCGCGCAGACCTACACTAAGCAGCTCCTCTTCGCCGAAGCGAATCGAGAGCAGTCGCTGGCCACCTCGCTCGCGTTCGACCGCGTCAGCGACATGAGCCGGATCAGCGCGCCTCAGCTCAACCGCACGGTCATGGAGGCCATGCCCGACATCGAGACGCTCTGGGATCTGGCGCGGCGGACCGCGCCCGAGCGCGGCCTCACGGCCGTCCAGAGCAATCGCTGGCTCTCTTTCTTGACTCGACTCGCGCCGCCACCGCCCTTCTCGCTCTTCTTCCTGGTCGCGCTCTACCTCTGCTTCGCCGGGCTGGGCCACTTGATGGGGCGGGCGCTCGCCACGCTCCATTGCTCGAATTGCCAGAGGATCGTCTGCCGGCGCTGTGTGTTCCGGCAGCAGCAGCGCGCCTTCTGTGAAGCATGCTTCGGTGCGGTGAAGGACTTGAAGTCGATCGAGTTCACCCGGCTCCTGCTCACGGGGCGTGGCAGCCGCGCCGCGAAGCGGAGGACCTTCCGGGAGACGGCCACCACGTTTCTCCTTCCGGGCGCCGGGCAGATGCTGCGGGGCGCCTCCCTGAGCGGGTTCGTCGCGATCCTCGTCATGGTGTCCGCGGCGGTGCTCGTGATCGCGAACGGAGCCATGGTCCCCTCTTCGGACGTGCTGCCCGTGCCCTCGGCGGGATGGGCGAAGCGGATCCCGCTCGCCCTTCTCTTCGCGCTGACCTACTGGATCACGGTGGCGCGCTACTACGCGAAGACGACCGACAAGGTCCCGGGGATCACGCGCTCGGTCGGCCGCGCGACGCGGCCCGCGCGCGCCAAGGCCGAGGCGGGAGGACCGTAGGATGGCGCTCCAGGGAAACCTCGACGATTTCAGTCTCCCGGAGATCTTGCAGCTGATCGCCGTGCAGCAGAAGTCCGGCGTGCTCAAGCTCACGGCGGGTTCCGACGTGGCGGTGATCTTCTTCGACGGCGGACGCGTCGTCTCCACGCGCGACCGCAGGCGGAACGCCCGGGATCCCCTGAAGGCCTACCTCGTCCAGACCGGCCACATCACGGAAGCGCAGCTGAAGCAGATCGAAACCATCGAGGCTGAGAGCCGGCGCGAGCTCACCGACGTGCTCCTGAGCGGCAACTACGTCACGAGCGAGCAGCTGGCGCAGGCCATCCAGGATCAGATCCAGGACACGATGCACCAGCTCCTCACCTGGAAGCAGGGCACCTACCACTTCTCCGGGGATTCCCGGACCGTTCCCAAGTTCGCGGCCAACGTGCGGCTGAACACCGAAGGGCTCCTCATGGAGTCCATGCGCCGCCTGGACGAGATCGTGCGGTACAAGACGGTGCTTTCCTCGCCCGCGATGGTGCTCCGCCCCAAGGCACTCGCGGTTCCTCCCAAGGAGATGACCGGCCCGGAGCAGCGGGTGCTCCCGCTCGTGGATGGGTTGAGGCCGCTGCGGGACATCGTGGCGCAGTCGAAGCTGGTGGAGTTCGAATCCTACGAGGCCATTCACCACTTGCTGGAGCTGGGCGTGATCGAGATCTCCCTCGGGGCCGCGCCCCCCAAAGTCACGCCGATCGCGGAAGAAAAGGTGGCCGTGCGTCCGAAGCGAAGCTTCGCGATCCCCGCCGCGATCCTCATCCTCGCGCTCTCGTACGGAGTCGGCACGTACGTCACGCCGGTGCTCTACTCGGAAGCGGAGCGCGCGGTGCGCAAGGCGCCGGAGCACGTGCTCACCCTCGATGAATCGCAGCGTCTGGCGACCGCGCTCGAAGTCTACCGGTCGGTCCGCGGCTCCTATCCCACCGAGCTGAAGCTCCTCGCGCGCGAGGGATTCCTGCCCCGCTCCACCGTCGCCTCCTTCGCCCGCCGCTACAGGTACGAGAGCGACGGGACCACCTACCGGAAATTCGTCCGCTAGAAAGCCGACGTCGGGAGGGGTGCCGCAGCCAGGAGCTCGGAGGCGGCATCGATCGCTTGCGCGGCGTCGATCGAGCGGAGACACCCGTACCCGATCGGGCACGTCCGGCGGAAGCAGGGAGAGCAGGGGTAGGCCGCGTACAGGGACCGGACCCACGGAGCCAGGGCCGCGCTCCAGACGGGGCTCGTGGACCCGAACACGCCCACCGTCGGCTTGCGGAGCGCCGCGGCGAGGTGCATGACCCCCGAATCGTTCGAGGCCACGAGGATCGAGGCATCCAGGAGCCCCACGAGCGCCGGGAGATCGCTCGCTCCGACCAGATCCACCGCGCAGGCGCCCGCGATCCTCGTGATTTCCTCTGCGGGGCTCTCGTCCTCCTTCGTGCCCACGAGAATCGAGCGCGCGCCGTCGCGCGCGTGGAGCGCCACGGCCAGCGCCGCGAATTTCGCGGGCTCCCACCGCTTCGCGGGCCCATAGGTTGCCCCCGGGGCCAGAACCGCGAAGGATTCCCGGCCGATTCCGGTGTGCGCCAAGAGTGAAGCCGCGGCATCGCGGTCCTCGGGTAGCGCCTCGAGCCTTGGCGGCGCCTCCCCCAACTCGAGCCCCGCGGCGCGAGCGAGCCGCGCGTATTCCTGGACGCGCGGCGCCGAGCGCGAGGGGGCTTCCCTGGGAACGCGGCGCGTCAGGAGCAGGTCGCGGAATTCCGCGCCGTATCCGATGCGCTCGGGGACACCCGCCATCGACACCAGAATTGCCGAGGAGAGCGAGTCCGTGAGCAGGAGCGCCGTCTCCGAGCGGTGGCGCCGGATCTCCCCCGCCGCGGCGAAGCGGCGAGCCCGCGACCACGGAATGTACGGGGCGGAAGGAAAACGGGGCTCGACCAGGGACGCGAAGGATGCCGGGCCCAGGAACACAGCCGGACGCGATGGGTCCGACGCGGCGGCCTGGACCACGGGCCAGGCCTGGATGAGATCGCCGAGCCAGTTCGGAAGGCGGACGAGGAGCGGTCGGCCCAGGGCCACCCTCCTCTAGGAGACGACGCCCAGCGTGCGCCCCACCTCGCCCAGGATCATAAGCGCCTGGTCCAGATCCTCGTCCGAATGCGTCGCGGTGACGATGGTGCGGAGGCGCGCCTTTCCCTTCGCGACCGTGGGGTAGCCGATCCCCTGCGCGAAGACGCCGCGCTCGAAGAGCCGGTCGGAGAAGCGCATCGCCAGATCCGCCTCCCCCACGAGGATCGGCGTGATGGGAGTCTCGCTGGTTCCCGTGTTGAATCCCAGCCGCGCCAATCCCGCCTTGAACCGCTTCGTGTTCGTCCAGAGGCGCTCGATCCGCTCCGGCTCCTGCTCGAGCACGTCGAAGGCCGCGAGACACGCCGCCGCCACGGCGGGAGGATGCGAGGTGCTGAAGAGGAACGGCCGGGCACGGTGGTAGAGGTACTCGATCAGGCTCTTCGAGCCGCAGACGTAGCCGCCCAGGACTCCGATCGCCTTGGAGAGGGTGCCCACCTGGATGTCCACCTGGCCGTGGATCTCGAAGTGGTCCACCGTGCCGCGCCCCGCCTTGCCCAGGACGCCGCTCGAGTGCGCGTCGTCGATCATCATGATCGCTCCGTGCGCGCGCGCCAGCGCCGCGATCCTGGGAAGGGGTGCGATGTCTCCGTCCATGCTGAAGACGCCGTCCGTGATGACGAGGCGGCGCTTCACGTCGCGCGTCTCCTCGAGCAGCCGCTCCAGGGCCTCCACGTCCCGGTGCGGAAAGACGCGGATCTGGGCGCGGCTCAGGCGAGCCCCGTCGATGATGCTGGCGTGATTCAGCTCGTCGGAGATGATGAGGTCTTCCTTGCCGAGGAGGGCGCTCACCGTTCCCGCGTTCGCCGCGAACCCGCTCTGGAACACCACCGAGGCTTCGGTCTTCTTGAAGGCCGCGATGCGCCGCTCCAGGTCCATGTGGAGCTTCATGGTTCCGGCGATGGTGCGGACCGAGCCCGAGCCAGCGCCCAGCGTGCGGACCGCCTGGATCGCCGCCTCCCGGAGCTTGGGATGCGTCGTGAGTCCGAGGTAATTGTTCGAGGAGAGATTGATGACCTCGCGTCCGTCGAACCGGGCGCGGGGGAGCTGCTCCCCTTCGAGCTCGCGCAGGGTCCGGTAGAGCCCGTCCCGCTTCAGCTCCTGGATCGCGTCGTCCAGGAACCGGAGCGGATGCTCGGTCACAGGCCCGGCGCTCACGGGTGATCCCGCTTCAGCACGATCTTCCCCGCCTTCCCGGACCGCTGGAGCTCCACGGCCTCCTCGAAATCGGACCATCCCAGCACGTGCGTGAGCACCGGCCGGACGTCCAGCTTGCCGCTGAGAAGGAGCGCCTCCATGCGGTACCAGGTGTCGAAGATCAGACGGCCGTTGATTCCCTGCACGACCGCTCCGCGGAAGATGATCTCCTTCGCCACGTCGATCTCGAGCGGCTTCGAGGGGATGCCCAGCAAGGAGACGCGGCCTCCGTTCGCGAGCGCCTCGAACCCATCGCGGAAGGAATGGGGATGCCCGGACATCTCGAGCATGCCGTCCACGCCCCGTCCGTCCGTGGCCCCCAGGATCGTCTTCACGATGGAGTCCTGCTGCACGTTCAGGAGGAGATCGGCTCCCATCCGCTCCGCGATCTCGAGCCGCAGTGGATTCTTGTCCACCGCGGCCACCCAGGCAGCGCCCGATGCTTTGAGCACGCCCACGGCGAAGCACCCGATGGGCCCGCACCCGAAGACCGCGAACTTGAGCCCCGCCACCGGTCCCGCAAGGGCGGTATGCACGGCGTTCCCGAGCGGATCGTGGATCGCGGCGATCTCCTCGGGAATGTCGGGATGGAGCTTCCACACGTTCTGCTCCGGGATCACAACGTAGTCGGCGAAGGCGCCCTGGCGGTCCACGCCCAGGATCTCGACGTTGTAGCAGAGGTGCTGCAGTCCGCGCCGGCACGCGTAGCAGAGGCCGCAGTACACGTGGGTCTCGCCGGTGACGCGGTCTCCCACGCGGACCGCCTTCACCTCCGCGCCGATAGATTCCACGACGCCGGTGAACTCGTGGCCGAAGACGAGCGGCGTCTTCACCCGCGACGCGGCCCAGCGGTCCCAGTCCACGATGTGCAGGTCAGTGCCGCAGATCGCGAACGCGGTGACGCGAATGCGCACGTCCTTGGGTCCGCCCGAGGGAATCGGGGCCTGGATCTTCCACAGTCCCGGCTCCGGCTTCGACTTCTCGATGGCCCACATGCGGTCGGTCTTCACGTTGGTGCGGGTGGCGGTCTCGAGGGTCACTGGAGCTCCTCCTGGTGAGCTAACGTACTGCCCAGGATTGGATTATGCGAGACGGTCGCATGGAATCAAGCTCTTTCGGCCCGCACTCGTCCCTACTTCCCGCCATGACGGATGACCTCGACGCTTTCCGAATCACCCGGAGCCAGGGTCTGCAGCCGCCGAGCGGTCGCGACTGCCTGCTCCGGCCGACCCGTCGCCACGAACTGAAGCATGAGATATCGCAGCGCCGGGGGATCCGAAGGCGAGACCTCGAAGGCTCTGAAGGCAAGGGAGTCGAAGGCGGGGTTGTCTGTTGGCTGCGAGAATATGCCTCCGATCAAGTTCAGCCTGTCGATCCGACCCAAGGCTGGCGCCTGCGCAAGAACGCTATCTGCGGTTCTGTCTTTTCCGGCGCTAAGCAAGACCATGGCGATCAGGCGAGCCTCATACCCCGATCGCGGTTGGCCCCGGTCCATCCTCGCGACCCAATGAAGGGTGCGGAGCGCCCGGTCGGGCTCCCCGGAAGCCGCCACGCCTCTCGCGTAGGTCCTCAGAGGCCGGAAGATCTCCTCGCCATCGACTTCCGAGCGGTTCGATCGGACGTGGTGGTTCTCGATGTCCAACTCGATCACGTCGAGCTCGGGGGTTACCCGGAAAAGATACTCCCGGGCGGAGCCCGACCGCCGATGCTCGGGGGTAAGCGCCGTGAGGCTGCGATCGCCATACCAGAGGTTCAAGGCGCGTCCCTCGTGCAGCGTCTGCGCGATCCCTCGTGTCCCCGTCGCTCCGACGGAAACCAACAGCTGGGCCCCATGCGGCAGCGCAGGCTCGACCCTCTTGAAATTCCCCCTCACGCGCTTCGCGGCATCACTCGCATCGACGAGGGTGTGCTCTGTGAGCACGCCTCCCCCGGGAACGACAACGCCTCGCGACCAGACTCCCAGGGTGACGTAGACAACAAGGACCGCAGTGGTGAGCCCGGTCGAGGATCGCCAGAGAAGTGCCGCGATCACCATGGAGCTGGCGATTCCGGCGAGGGCTGCCAGATACGGTGACCAGACGCGAATCAACACCGAGGGAAACAGAAGCGCGGGCACTCCGAGCAGCACGGCCATCACCCCGAGACCCAGCAGCGGGGGCGCCGAGGCTTCCTCCCGCTTGGATCGGGCCGAGGCTCTCGAGGTCATGAGGATCAGGATGACGGCCGCCAACCACGGGAGCGTGAGCTCCATGGGCCAGGGCGTGGCGAGTCCGGTGATCGGAATGTTGAGGAGTACGAGGACATATCGAAGGAAGTACAGGAGCGAGTCTTCGCCGACAGAACCGACGTAGCCCGACGGATCGGTTTGCGCGCTGGCACCGGCAAATGCGCCTCGGATGCCCGGATGGGCCAGAGCCCATACCAGGATCGGGATCCCGTACAGAAGCACGAAGGATCGCACCCTCGCGGAGCTTCGCTCCACAAGAACATCCCAGTAGATCAGCAGCGGAACGACGACAAGGGCTGTTTCCTTCGAAAGGAGCGCGGCAATCATGGCGAGCAATGCCTCTACCGGACGGCCGACGTGCCGGAGATAGAGCGCCCCGAGAACGAACGTGATCGCAAAGAGATCCTGCGCTCCGCTCGCCCACGCGACAAGGCTTGGAAGCGGTGCCAGAGCAGCGAAGAGGATTCCTGCGACCATTCCCGTGGAGCGGCCAGCGAGTTTGTCGGTGAGGGAAACGAGCAGCGCGGTCGAGATACAGAACGCGGCGAGGTTGATCAGATGACCCGCAAGATGGCCCGCCGGCCCGAGCACGAAGAGCAACAGGAAGTACGCCCCGCGCGAAAGCGGACGATAGAACACAGCCTGAGGAGACGGCAGCAGATCCATGAATGAGCCACGCTGCGCGTTCGAGAGAAAGGTGTAATCGTCCCAGAAGTAGTCGAGCGCCAGACGAGGAATACAAAGGCAGACCGCGATCAGCACGGGCGGGCACCAAACGGGGAGAGACTTTCCAGCGGACCGGGTGAGGACTCCGATGGTCAGTAGCCTCGTGCGCGATCCACGAGATTCTGCAGCGGCTCCTTCGCGCGAAAGCGCCGGTAGTTCTCGGCGAAATCACGCGCGAGGGCGTCGGGCGTGCCGATCCCCGCCACGTGCGGCGTGATCCAGACGTTCTCCTTCCCGCGAAGCGGATGCTCCGGGGGCAGAGGCTCCTCGCGGAACACGTCCAGGAGCGCGGCCGCCGGACGGCCCTTCGAGAGACCGCGCAGGAGTGCTAACTCGTCCACGGTTCCTCCGCGCGAGACATTCACGAACGTGGCTCCGGCCTTCATGGCGCCAAATCGCTCCGTGTTCCAGAAGGATTCCGTCTCCTCCGTCAGCGGCAGGAGGTTCACCACGAAATCCGCCCACGCGAGGAGCGATGTGAGATCCCGCGTGCCCGAGGTATCGAGCGGGCGCCGGACCGGGCCGTCTTCCCCGCGCCTCACGCCCGCCACGTGCATCTCGAAGGCGCGCGCGACGGCGGCGACCTCGACCCCGATCGCCCCCATGCCCACGACCAGGAGATTCTTCCCCGCGATCGATTCGGGGGCCCACCGCTTCCAGCTCTTCTCCGCCATTCCGCGCAGCGCCTCGTCTACCCGGAGCGTCCTCGCGAGGAGGTAGCCCATCACGTGCTGGGCGATTCTCTGGGGGAAATCCCCGATCGTGCGCGTCAGGATCACGCCGTCGTTCCATTCCGGGCGCGTGAACCAGTTCTCGATCCCGGCCCACCCGCTCTGGATCCAGCGGAGCTTGGGAAGCTGGAGCGGAGATTCGGGAGGAGCGCCGGCGCAGAACCAGATCGTCGCCTGCTCGAACCCGGGAGCGTCCAGCCGCGACCAGTGGAGCGGCTCCCCGATCGATTCCTCCACGGCGCGCGCCAGCCCCTCCGGATCGGAGCTCGTGATGAGGACGCGGTCGCTCACGCGGAGGATCTCGAGACGCGCGCCCCGTTGCCGGACTTCATCCCGGCGCGCGGCGGTGAGCCGCCCAGCGCGCGCTCGAGCGCCTGGTAGACGAGATCCGGATGGAGGTGCTTCATACACGCGTGGTGCCCCAAGGGGCAGCGGCTCCGTCCGTGCACGCCGCAGGGCCGGCACCAGAGGCGGATCTCGGCCACTTCGTCCCGCGGCCGCTGCCACGCGAATCCCAGCTCGGGGACGGTTCCCCCGAAGACTCCGACCGTGGGGACTCCCAGCGCGGGGCCGAGGTGAAGCACCGCGGAATCGTTGGAGACGATGGCCCGGGCGTGCGCCGCCACGGCGGCGAGCTCGCGGAAGGGCAGGAAGAGCGAGGCTTCCTCGTGGAGCGAGAGCTCGCGAGCGGCGCGCTCGCGGTGCGTCACGGCGTACACGGCCCGAAGCCCCAGCTTCTCCTCGATCCGCCGGGCCAGCGTCTCGAATTGGGGCACGGACCACCGCTTGGTTTCCCAGCGCGCTCCCGCGCCGATCAGGACGAACCCCTGGCCGCGCGAGGCCGCGTGCGCCTGCTCCCCCCCGCGCGCAAGCTCCGCCTCCGAGAGCGAGTCCCGGAGCCAGGGCGAGATCGCGGCGTCCGGCGGCAAACCCGACGCCGTCCGGTAGGTCTGGAGCAGGGGCGGCACGGGCTTGGGCTTCAACCATCGCGCGTACACCCAGAGTCTTCGTCTCACGCCGTACTTGGGCGGGAGCACGTGCTTCCCGCGCGGGAACGCGGCGACGATCCGTGAAGAGCGCCAGTTCTGGTGCAGGTCGTACACCTCTTCCACGCCGTCCTCCTTGAGGCCCGTGATGAGGGCTCCGAGCGATCCCGTCACTCCCGGCGAGGGCGCCGCGGGGTCGCTCCCGCGCTCCGCGAGGGCGTACACGCGGTCGATGTCCGGATGCCCCCGCAAGAGACCGGCGAAGCGCTCCTTGGTCACGAAGAGCACGCGGCGGTCTCGATCCGCCTGCTTGAGGAATGCGGGGACGTGCGCGGCGAGGAGGACGTCGCCCAGGGAGGAAAAGCGGAGAACCGCCGCCGCGCGGCGGTGAGGCACCGGCTAGCCCGCCTGACCTTCGGCGAACGCCCCGGGAAGACCGGAAAGCGCGCCGACGGATTGATTCTCGGCCAGACGGAACTGGAGCCGGTGGAGCTTCTGGTAGAGGCCGGGCCGGTTCACCAGCTCGGCGTGCGTTCCCGTTTCCACGATCCGTCCTTGATCCAGGACCAGGATCCGGTCCGCGCGCTGGATCGTGGAAAGGCGATGCGCGATCACGAAGACGGTGCGTCCCTGGAACAGAACCTCGAGCGCCTGCTGGACCAGGAGCTCCGACTCGGAATCGAGGTTGGAGGTCGCCTCGTCCAGGAGAAGGAGCGCCGGATCCTTGAAGATGGCGCGCGCGATCGCGATCCGCTGGCGCTCGCCGCCCGAGAGCCGGGTGCCGCGGTCCCCCACCTTCGTCTCGTACCCCTCGGGCATCTCATGGATGAAGCGATCTGCGTTCGCTGCCTGTGCCGCGCGGAGGACCCCCTCCGGGTCCGCGTCGGGAACGCCGTACGCGATGTTGCGCGTGATGGTGTCGTTGAAGAGAAGCGGGTCCTGGGTGACGATCCCCATCATCCGGCGCAGCGATCCGACCTCGTAGTCCCGGAGATCGGTGCCGTCGAGGAGGATCTTCCCTTCCGTGGGATCGTAGAAGCGGGCGACCAGATCCACGAGGGTGGACTTCCCGGCGCCGCTCGGGCCGACGAGCGCGATCACCTCACCGGCCCGAACCGAGAAGGACACGTCCCGGAGCACGTCGGGGCCGCTTCCGTAGTGGAAGGTTGCCCGATCGAACTCGATTCCGCTCCGGATTGCCGAGACGGGGCGCGCGCCGGGATGGCTCACGATGGCGGGCTCCGTGTCCAGAATCCGAAAAATCCGGACGGCTCCCGCGAGACCCTCCTGGAGCGTGGCGTTCACGTTGCTCAAGGACTTGAGCGGACTCATCAGCTGGAGCATGGCAAAGAGAAAGATGAAGAACTGCTGCGGCTCGAGCGCGCGCTGGAGCAGGATCTCGTGGCCGCCATACCAGAGCACCGTCGTGGCCGCCACGACGCCCAGGTATTCCGAGACCGGCCCCGCGATCGCTCCGATCCTCTGCTGCTTCACGAAGGCCCGGAAATAGTCGTTGGCGGAGGCCGCGAACCGGCGCTTCTCGAATTCCTCCATCGAGAAGGCCTTCACCACGCGCATCCCTCCCAGAGTCTCGGAGAGGATCGCGTTCAGGTCCGCCATGCGCTCCTGCGTGATCGTGCTCCGCCTGCGGAGCTTCTTCCCGAGCCACACGATGAGGAAGAGCGACGGTGGGATCACGATGAGCGAGAGGAGCGCCAGACGCCAGGAGGTCCAGAAGATCCAGAAGAGGCACACCGTGAGAAGGAGGACGCTCTTCAGCACGTTGCTGAATCCCGCTGCCAGCGCCCCGCGCACGAGCGAGATGTCGTTCGTGAGCCGCGAGAGAAGCGCACCGGTTCGCCGGGTGTGGAAGAAGGACAGTGAGAGGTCGTGCAGATGCCCGTAGAGCTCGCGCCGGAGGTCGCGCACCACCGCCTGCTCCACCCAGACGGTGAGCACGTTCTGGAGGTAGTCGAACAGGTTCTTCAGCATGAAGACCACGAGGATCACCAGGCAGATGCGCGTGAGCGAGCGCAGCGGGTCTCCGGTGAGGAAGAAGTGCTCGAACCAGGTGCGGAGATCCTGCTTCCACGCATTCACCCGCCCGACGAGACCGCTCCCCGGCACGTAGGTGCCGGAAGCATTGCCGGGGGCCTGGGGCGCGGATCCCAGAACTCCCTCCAGCGAGGCGGAGCCCGCGTGCTCGGCGCCCGACACGGCGGGGCGCGGGGTGAACAGCACCTTCATGAACGGAGAGATCATCCCGATCGTGACCCCGCTCGAGAGCGCGAAGCCGACCATGAGGAGCGCCGTGAGGAGCAGGCGGCCGCGATAGGGGCGGAGATAGCGGAGCAGCCGGAACGAAGTGCTCTGGCGCCTCACAGGGAGGAGGTTCCGGGGCCCATGCTAGGTGGCGCCGCTCGAATCGGTGATGCGGCCCAGCCAGTCGAAATTCTGCACGAACGCCTCGTTGAAGTCGTAGCCGCGGGAGAAATCGGTCAGCTTGTCCTGCTCGGTCTTGCCGAGGAGCCCCTCGTCCACGAGCTGGAACACGATGTGGCCGAAATCCTGGGTGGTCGCGATGCCCCACTGCTCGAAGACCGTCTTGGCCATGGGGCCGAAGCGCTCCAGGGCGAGCTTCCGGATGCCTTCCAGGAGCTCCATGCCGCTCACGTGGCGGCTTTGCCCGATTCCCTCGACGGTGAAGTGGACCGCGTCCAGCGTGAACCGGTACGCGTTGGGCTTGTACCGCCCATGTTTCTGCGCCACGTCCAGCAGCGCGGTCTCCAGATCGGTCGCCATGTCAGCGCACGTCCCGACGGGTGAGCATGGTGTCGTTTCGAAACGAGTCGAGGGTCCGGGGATGGTCCACGTTGTAGTGAAGCCCGCGGCTTTCCTTCCGCCGAAGCGCGGACGCCACCATGAGATCGGCCACGAGACCGACATTCCGCAGCTCGACCAGGTCGCTGTCGAGCCGGTAGCTCCAGTAGTCACGCTCGATCTGATCGCGCAGCAAGCGGACCATGGTGGCCGCCCGCTTCAGGCGCTCATCGCTCCGGACGATGCCCATATAGTCCCATAGGACCCTTCGCAGCGCATCCCAATTGTGGTCGAAGATCACCTGCTCCTTCGGCGTGACCGCCCCGTTCGTCCTCCAGGCGGGAAGCTTCGGCGGCCGCGCACGTCCTTCCATGAGCAGCTGATGCAGCACCGCGCGCCCGGTGCGGCGCGCGAACACCAGCGCCTCGAGGAGCGAGTTCGAGGCGAGACGGTTCGCGCCGTGCACTCCGGTGCAGGCCACCTCGCCGCACGCGTAGAGGCCCGGGATCGCCGTCCGGCCGTCCAGGTCGGTGACGACGCCGCCGCAGATGTAGTGCGCGGCGGGCACGACCGGGATCGGGTCGTGGAAGACGTCGTAGCCGAACGCGAGCACGCGGCTCGTGATGTGCGGGAAGCGTTTCTGGAGAAGGCGCTTTCCCAGGCGCGCCAGATCCAGGAGTACGAACTTGTCGCCACGCCGCTTCATCTCGGCGTCGATGGCACGGGCGACCACGTCGCGCGGGGCCAGGTCCCCGAGCTTGTGGTAGCGGCGCATGAAGGGCTTCCCGTCCGTGGTCAGGAGCTTCGCCCCCTCGCCGCGCACCGCCTCCGAGATGAGGAAGGACTTGGCGTCGGGGTGGAACAGGCAGGTGGGATGGAACTGGATGAACTCGAGGTTGGCCACGGGCGCCCCCGCGCGGAACGCCGCCGCCAGGCCATCCCCCGTCGCGATGTCGGGATTCGTGGTGTAGAGGTACGCCTTCCCCGCGCCCCCCGTCGCCAGCACCGTGGCCAGAGCCGCGAGGGCGCGGATCTTTCCCGTGGCGCGGTCGAGCACGTAGGCGCCCCAGACGCGGTCGCGCTCCGGCGCCCTCTTTCTTCCCGTGAGATGTCTCGACTCGAGGATCAGGTCCACCATGATGTGGTTCTCGAGGATCGAGATCCTGGGATGCCGCCGCACTTGGTCCAGAAGCGTCGTTTCCACGGCGCGGCCGGTGCGGTCCTTCGCGTGAACGATGCGCCGGCGCGAGTGCCCTCCCTCCTGGCCCAGTGCGAGCGCTCCGGGGATCTTGGGGTCGCGGTCGAAGCGGACTCCCAGCGAGACCAGGTGCGCGATCTCCCCGGCGCCCTCCTCGACGAGAACGCGCACCGCCTCGGGATCGCAGAGGCCGGCGCCGCAGACCAGGGTGTCGCGCTCGTGGATCTCCGGGCGGTCGTCGTCTCCCAGCGGCGCCGCGATTCCGCCCTGTGCGTAGTTGGTGTTGGACTCGTGCCCCTCCCGCTTCGTCACGACGAGCACGCGCGCGAAGTTCGCCGCATGGAGGGCCGCCGAGAGGCCCGCGCTCCCGCTCCCGATCACGAGAACGTCGGCCTGCTTGCTCACCGCTCTTGCCGCCCGCTTCATCGCACGAGCTCGCGTTCCGCCGCGGCTCTGCGGAGCGAGCGAAGAGCATCGTCGACGGGATCCAGCGGCCGGAGTCCGGTGCGGATCACGCGCACGGGAAGGCTGGGGCGCAGATCGCGGGGCCAGCGAGGCTCATCCTTCTCCGTGATCCATACCGACCCGGCGCCCGCCGCGCGCGCGCGCTCGACCGCGGCCAGGAGCTCGGGCCCGCGCCATCGGGCATGGTCGGGAAACGCGGCATGCGACTTTACGTCGACGCCCGAGCCCCGCGCGAATCGCGTGAGGCGCGGCGGAGATCCGATACCGGAGATGAGCCCGATGCCCTCGCCGCCGCGCGGAGGATCCGGTGCCCGCGAAGCGCCGGGGGGCGTCGTTCCCAGGAGCGTGCGCAGGAAGCGGAGGCGCGGCACTCCCTTGGCCACGCGATCGGCCCACCTCAGGGTCTCGGCAGGGATCTCCTCATGGGACTCCTCGAGGAGGAACGCGATCACGCCGGCCTCGCGCAGGGTCGAGACGGGACGGCGGAGCGGTCCCGCCGGGAGGAGCGCACCGTTCCCCGCGGGCCGTCTTGGGTCGAGCGCGACCCAGAGCTCGTTCCACCGGAGCCCCGATTGCTCCCACCCATCGTCGAGCACGAGCACGCGGGCGCCGTATCCGTCCCTCGCCGTCCGGCCGGCGCGCCGGCGGTCCCGGTCCACGGCGACCGAGATCCCACGGGGCAGCGCCATCCGGTGCGCGATGGCCTCGTCGCCGTAGCTCGCGACCCGTTCTTCGAGGGGGTATCCAGCAAAGTCGGGTACGACGCCCGGCTCAGGAGTGCCAGCGCCGTGCCCGCGGAGGAGCACCGCCGAAGGCGCTCCCGCCTTCAGCGCTTCCACGGCGAGCCATCGCGCGAGCGTGCTCTTTCCGGTCCCCCCCACCGTGAGATTCCCCACGGCCACGACGTGAGCGCCGGGAAGGTTCCGTCTCGATCGGGCGGCGCGCCGGCGCGCGATCCCCGACCCGATGGCGTACAGCACGGCCGCCGAGTGGAGGAGCTGGGTCCACGCGACCGTGCCCGGCTCTCCCGACCAGGAACGCTCGAAGGCTCCGGCGATTCCCCTCATGGATTGAGCCCGAATCGCTCGAGCGCCTCGAGCGATCGGCGCGCCGACTCCGACGCGGCCGCGGCCACGCGGACGGCTCCCTGCCCCATGCGCCGGAGCGCTCCGGCATCGTGCACCAGCGAGGCCACCGCTTCCGCCGCGGCGTCCGCATCCGGCGCCAGGAGCACGGCGCCCTCGCGCGAGAGCAGCTCCACGCTCTCCTGGATGCTCTCCGCGTGCGGGCCCACCACGATCGCCGCCCCGCGCGCGGCGGGCTCCAGCGCGTTGTGCCCGCCATAGGGACCAAAGGTTCCGCCCACGATCGCGACCGCGGCCGATTCGTACGCCAGGGGAAGCTCTCCCCGCGTCGCCAGAACCCCGACTCGGGCGGGCGCCCGCTTCCCGAGCCCCGCGATCCAGTCCTCGAGCGCTTCGCCCCCGCGGTCGGCCTCGCGCCGCACGGCGCTTGGAATCCCCGCGCGCTCGAGCGCCTCGAGCAGGCGGGTCAGCCCCGCTTCGTGCCGGGGCGCCATAACGAGGGAGGGGGCGCCGTCCGCGCCGAAGCGGCGCGCCAGGGCCAAAGCGAGCGCCTCTTCTCCCGGCCTCAGGCTTCCGAACACCACGGCAGGTCTCACGGCCGGGTCCCGCGTCGCGGCGGGCACGGGAGCCTCCGCCTTGAGGTCACCCGTCACCGCGATGTGCGAGGCGGGCACGCCAAGCGAGCGGAACCGCTCCGCCTGCCGTTCCGATTGAGCGAGCACCCACACGCCGTCCCCGAAGACGCGCGGCCCCGCGAGCCCCCACATCAAGAGCCGCTTCCGCGTCCGGTCCGAGACCGTCGCGCTCACGAAGACCACCGCCACGTTTCGCTTCCGGGATTCCAGAATCAAATGCGGCCAGAGCTCGGTCTCGATCACGTCGAGCCGCCAGGGTGCCAAGCGATCGAGGAAGGATCGCAGGAGCTGCGGGAGGTCCAGCGGCGCGACGCGCGCGACCACGCGGTCCCCAAGCTCGCGGCGGGCGCGCTCGAGGCCCCGCGAGGTGCGGGTCGTGAGCAGGATCGGGGCGCGGTATCCGGAATGGAGAAGCGCCTGCACCCAGGTGCGCGCCGCGACCATCTCGCCCATCGACGCCGCGTGAACCCAGACGCTTCCCGACGCCGCTGCGAGATCGGAGCTGGCTCCGGTCCACGCCTCGCGCCATGCGCTCCCCGAGCCTCCGAGCTGCCGGAAGATCGGCGAGCAGGTCCCCGCGAGCGCCGCGACGCCGCGGTACGCGAGGAGACTCGGCGACATCACGCGCAGCGCTCCGTGTTCGTGGGAATTCGGCCCGCGAACTCGATGAGGGCCTCCGCGGCCCGGTCTGCGGAGCCCTGCCCCCCGAGCCGTTCCGGAATGGAGGCGAATCCGCGGAGCTGGGCCGATCGGGCCGCGTCGTCGGCGAGGAGCTTCGCCAGCTCCGCCCCGATCCGCGATCCCACCGCCTCGCGCTGGATCAGCTCGGGAGCGATCTTCCCTCCCGCGACCAGGTTCGCGAGGCCGATCGAGGGGACGCGCACGAGGCGCCGCGCGATCTCGTAGTTGAGCCATCCGGTCCGGTACACGATCACCTGGGGCACCTGAAGCGCCGCCGTCTCGAGCGTCGCCGTTCCCGACGCGACCACCGCGGCGTCCGACGCGCGCAGGAGGTCCTTCGCGTCCTCACGCCAGTGAACGGGAAGAAGCGCGCTCCACGCGCGCCGGATCTCCGCGTCCTGGATCGCGCGATCCACGGGACCGGCGTCGCTCACCGCCACGCGCACCTTGGCACCCGAGTGCGCGGCCACGCGGGCCGCCCCGTCCAGCATCGGCCCGAGATGCCGCCGCACCTCCTCGAGACGGCTCCCCGGAAGGAGCGCCACCAGCCGCTCGCTCGGACCCACCCCCAGCGCCTGCCGCACCGACGCGCGGCGCGCGGGATCGGGCCGGAGCGCTCCGGCGGGATGGCCCACCCAGCGGGCCGGCACGCCTTCCTTCGCGAGGAGCTCCGACTCGAAGTGGAAGAGGAGAAGCGTCAGATCCACGTCCTGTTTCAGGCGCCGGATCCGGCCCCCTCCCCACGCCCAGATCTGCGGACACACATAGTAGACCACCCGGCGGCCCAGCTTCCGGGCCGTGCGCGCCAGTCCCAGGTGGAGCCCCGGAGAGTCGATGGGAAGGAAGATCGCGTCGGGATGCTCCGCGAGCAGGCGGGCGATCTCGCGGCGCGCTCTCTGGATCTCGGGAAGCCGCGCCGGGA